>PFOE01000098.1 GCA_002792355.1 Candidatus Roizmanbacteria bacterium CG_4_10_14_0_2_um_filter_36_35
GAATTAATTTACAAATAATTAATTACATAAATGTTGACCCCGCCTGAAACGGAGTATGATGATCCTCCTTCGCTAAAGCTACGGGAGGACAAGGAAACTTATCAAATATTTTATTTTTCATAATGTTATATATATTAACGTGTTAACATAATAACATATGATATTTTCATTGTCAAGTGATATAATTTAAACATGTCAGACTTTCAAAACTATAAACCAAAAAATGAAAAGGAAAAGTTTTTGGTAAAAACGTTTTTAAAATTAAAGACGGAACAAGAGGTGGCGAATTTTTTAAGAGATCTTTTGACGATAAAGGAAATTGAAGAGTTTGCGAATCGACTCGAGATGGCGAGACTTCTAAAAAAAGGAATGTCTTATAAAGCGATTGCGAAAAAACTTGAAGTCTCTACAACAACCGTAACACGTGTTGCTCATTGGTTATTTAGAGGATGTGGTGGATATGAGAAAGTAGTAGAAAAGTAAAAAAAATCGCGAAACATGATAAAATATTAATCATGGACATCAATGACATCAATCAGGAAGAAAAAGAATTATTGGAAAAAATAATCAAAAAAGATGAAAAAGCACTTTTTTATGTTTATAAAAAATATCAACCTTTAATCTTTAACTTTGTTAAGTCGCAGATTAACAACTATCAATTAGCTGAAGAATTAACCCAGGATATTTTTATGGATTTTATTGAAGCACTTCGTGACTTCCGGTCTCAATCTTCCTTGAAAACATTTTTGTTTTCGATTGCCAGACATAAGATAGTTGATCAAATAAGAAAAAAAAAGATAAAAAATATCCTTTTTTCTAAACTTCCTTCATATATAGTTGAAAGTTTAAAAGTAGTTTTTATCGATGAGGAAATTGATAAAAAAGAATTAAAAGAAAAAATTTATAAGATACTTGACAGTCTCCCGAATGATTACCGAGCGGTTCTCCGACTAAAGTATATAGAAGGAATAAATGTCTGTGAGATAGCCAGGAAATTAAAGATGAAGTTTAAGGCAACAGAAAGTTTATTATTTAGAGCAAGGAAAAGCTTTATTAAAGTTTTTAATAAGGAATTATGACAGAAATAAATCTTCGCTTGAAAAAAAAATTAAATGAAGTTTTTTCTATTGAACCAAACGATTTGGGAACTGGTTTTTTAAATCAAAATTTTAAGAAAATTACTGCCTATTTCAAAACCATTCCTTTTGTTTACGTCATTCCTTTTACTTTTTTAATCTCATTAGTCTTATATTTATTACTTGGAAAGCTTCTTGTAAGATTAGTTACCATTTTGCAATATGGATTTTAAAACGTTCTTGGTAGATTTTTTTACTGCCTTTATCATCGTTATCAAAAGATTTTTTCTTCTTATCATTTATCCCTACAAAACAATGCGTAGGATTAGCTTGGAAAAAGATTATTACCAATTACTAATTATTGCCGGCCTAGTTTTTTTGTATTTTAAATTCATTTATTTTTTAAGAGATAAAACTTATCCGGCTACTTTGGTTTTTCTTTTTTTTATTTTTAATTTTTTATTAACATCATCCTTTTTTTATTTATTAAATAAATTTTTTAATTCAAATCAAAACAAAAAAGAAACATCCTTTTCCAGCTTCATTTTTACTTTTTCTTATTCACTTTTTCCTACTTTAATTTGGTTTTTGTCAACTTCTTTGTTATTTATATTTCTTCCACCGCCAAGAACCTTTTCACTTTTAGGTAATACTTTTAGTATTTTTTTTGTTGCTTATTCCTTAAGTTTATTAATCTGGAAACTGATTTTAGAATATTTAGCGGTCAGATTCTCATCAAAACAGAATTTTTTAAGAATTTTTTATATGATGATTCTCTATCTAACATGGTTTTTACCGTATTCAGTTTTTCTTTATTACTTTCATTTTTTTCGAATCCCGTTTATTTAATAGAAAACAAATGATTAATACTTATCCTTCGACTACAAAGATATGAAGAAACTGAAAAAAATCTACTTGGTTTCACCGAGAGGTTTTTGCGCCGGAGTCAAAAGGGCGGTTGAAGTCGTAAATTTAGTATTACAAAAATATAAAACACCTATTTATGTCAGGCACCAGATAGTCCACAATCGTCATGTGATCTCCGATTTTGAGAAAAAAGGAGTGATTTTTATTGAAGATATTAATGAGATACCCGATAATTCAATAGTTGTTTTCAGTGCTCATGGTAGTTCTACAGATTTATATCAAATAGCTAAAAGAAAAAAACTAAAAATTTTTGATGCAGTTTGTCCTTTGGTGAATAAAGTTCACGTAGAAGCAAAAAAATTTTACGGACAAGGATTTTTTATTTTTTATATCGGACATAAAAATCATCCTGAAGCTATAGGTGTTTTGAAAGAAGTTCCGGATAAATCAATTGTTTTGATTAAAACTCTTGAGGATGCAAAAAAGACCATTCCTCCTCAAACGGATAAGTTAATTGTTTTAACTCAAACAACGCTTAGTTTTGACGATACAAAAGAAATAATAAACTGTCTGAAAAAAAGATTTCCGAAATTAATCTTACCGCCGGCGTTTGATATTTGCTATGCTACTCAAAACCGCCAGAATGCCGTAAAAGAATTAGCTAAAAAAGCTGATCTGGTATTGGTAATCGGCTCCAAAGAAAGTTCCAACTCCAACAGATTAAAAGAAGTCGCTGAAAAATCAGGTAAACGCGCATATTTGATAAATGATAAATCAGAAATCAAAACTTCCTGGTTAGAGAATGTAGAAAATTTAGGAATCACCGCAGGTGCCTCTGCACCTAAATATTTGATTGAGGAAGTTGTCAATTATTTTAAAAAACAGGGAGTAGAAATTGAAGAATTAACTGTAATCAAAGAAAATATTAGTTTTCCTTTACCGATCATATAAAAATATGAAAAAAATTTTAATTCTAGGTTCGACCGGTTCAATTGGTAAGCAAACCTTGGAGGTTGTTCGTCAAAATAAAAAACATTTTCAAGTAGTGGGTTTAGTTTGCCGAAATAATATAGATTTATTAAAAGAACAAATAAAAGAATTTAAACCGTCATATGCAGGTATTTATGATGAAAAAATTAATTTGAGAGAAAAAAACATAAAAATTTTTTATGGAGAAGAAGAAATATTAAGGCTTATTAAATTAATTAATTGTGACATTGTCGTTATTGCTATATCCGGTGCAGCCGGACTGCAGCCCGCTTTTGCTGCAATTAAAAGTAATAAAAATGTTGCTTTGGCAACCAAGGAAGTGATGGTTTTAGCTGGAGGATTGATAAAAGAAGAATTAAAAAAAAGACCAAAAGTTAAATTATTTCCCATAGATAGCGAGCATAGTGCTATTTGGCAGAGTTTGAGAGCAGGAAATAAAGGAGAAGTGGAAAAAATAATCTTAACCTGTAGTGGTGGTCCATTCCGCGGGAAGAAAATCAAAGATCTTGAAACTGTCAATTTTAAACAAGCCCTTAATCATCCTAATTGGAAGATGGGAAATAAAATTACCATTGATAGCGCTACTTTAATGAATAAAGGATTGGAATTAATTGAGGCTAAATGGCTGTTTGATATTCCGATAGAAAAAATAGAGATTATAGTTCATCCTCAAAGTATCCTTCATTCAGCCGTGCTTTTCCAAGACGGCTCAATTATTGGTCAATTCGGTTTGCCCGATATGAGAATTCCAATACAATATGCTTTAAGTTATCCAAAAAGATTAAAAAATAATTTACCAAGAATTTCTTTAACAGAGTTTAAAAGTTTAACTTTTGAGAAACCAGATTTAAAAACATTCACTTGTTTAAAGTTAGCTTATGATGCGATTAAAATCAGTGGAACAATGCCAACGGTTCTAAATGCGGCCGACGAAGTAGCGGTGGAACTTTTTTTAAAAGAAAAAATAAAATTTTTGGATATTCCAAAAATTATTTTTCAAGCAATGAATAAACACAAAACTATAAAAAATCCTGATTTATCGGAAATATTATTAGTTGATAAATTGACCAGGAAAATGATCTATGAAAATTATCAGTAAAACAATAAAATTAAGATCAAAAAAATATTTGGAGTTTATTGATTTAACCGATTTGGTTAAAGAGTTTGTTTCAGAGTCAAAAATAAATAATGGATCAGTTTTAATTTATTCAAAACATACGACAATGGCGATCAGAATAAACGAAAAAGAAAGAGGAATAGTTGAAGATTTTGTAAGTTTTATTAACAAATTATTACCAAAGAATGCCTATTATCGACATAATGATCTGACAGTTAGAACAGAAAATTTAGTTTGTGATCCTGGCGCCTCTGATTGCATGAATGGACATTCACACTGCCTTCATTTATTACTGGGATCTTCAGAAACCATACCAATTAACAAAAGCAAGTTAATTTTAGGACTATTTCAAAGAATCTTTGCAATAGAACTTGACTGTGGCCGGAATAGAGAAGTTGTAATTCAAATTATTGGAAAATAGCTTATGAATTATTTAATTATTACAGCCGGGGGTAAAGGCGAAAGAATTAAATTAAAAGAGAATAAAATATTTGCTGATTTAAACAATCAGCCTTTGATTTATTGGACTTTAAAAATTTTTGAAGATAATCAAATTGTTGATAAAATTATTCTTTCAGCAAGAAAAGAAGATATAAAAAAAATAAATATAATAATAAAAAAACATCAATTCAAAAAAATAATGGCAATTATTGAAGCAAGCAATCTCAGACAGGAGTCAACCTTTAAGGTATTAAAATGGCTGAAATCAAAAACCGATAAAAAAGATTTAGTCGGAGTACATAACGCTGTTAATCTTTTTGTCTCAGATAAAGAAATAAAGGAAGTTTATAAAGCGGCCAAAGAATATAAAGCCGCCCTTCTTGCTTATCAAGCAAAAGATACGGTAAAAATCAGTAATAAAAAAAACATAGTTGAATTTACACCTTTAAGAAAATTCAGCTGGTATGCTCAAACACCTCAAGTTGCTAATTTTGGTGATTTATGGAAAGCTTTTATAAAAGCAGATAAAGACAAATTTATTAGCACCGATGATACTCAGCTTTTGGAAAGAATAGGTATAAAAGCAAAAATCGTTCCTTGTTCTTATTTAAATTTTAAAATTACTTTTCCTGAAGATTTAATTTTAGCTAAAGAAGTATTAAAAGTTTTTTTTACATAAAAATGTCTAGAATAGGGATTGGCCAGGATTCCCATCCTTTTGAGAAGGTTGAAAATAAACCTTTAATCTTGGGCGGGGTAAAAATATCTGATAATGGAGGATTACAAGGTAATTCTGACGGCGATGTGATTATTCATAGCCTTTGCAATGCCTTAAGTTCGGCAGTTGGCGGCAACTCTTTAGGTACCTGGTCTGATGATATGTGTTTAAAACAGGGAGTTAAAGATAGTACAAAATATCTTAAATATATTTTGAATATTATCAAAAATAAAAATTATATTTTAGAAAATATTTCAATTTCAGTTGAGGCAAAAAAACCTTATTTAAGTATTGATGTAATTACAAAAATAAAAGAAAAATTAGCGATGTTATTAGACATTAATTTGGATCAGATTGGAATTACCTTTACTTCTGGAGAAGAGTTGACTGCTTTTGGTAGAAGCGAGGCAACTCAGGTATTTTCAATAGTGAGTTTATTTAAAAGAAAAGAATGATTAAAGAAAAGGCTTGGGCTAAATTAAATTTAAATCTTCATTTAATACCAAAAAAATTAAAAAACGATTTATATCCGGTTAGATTTATTAACTGTCAAATTAATTTATTTGATGAGTTGTCGTTTAAGTCGATAAATAAAAATGTAGAAATAGTTTGTGATAATAATAATTTTAAAAAAGAAGAAAATTTAGTTTATCGAACAGCAATATTATTAAAAAAACTTATTAAAGATCAAAATCTTGGAGCGAAAATTTATTTTAAAAAAAATATTCCAATCAAGGCGGGATTAGCCGGCGGAGGCGCTGATGCTGCAGCAACTATTACTGGATTATCAAAACTTTGGCAGATAAAATTAGATCAAAATCAATTAGATTATTTGGCTCACGAGTTAGGAAAAGATGTTTATTATTGTTTGCGGGGAGGATTATGCCAGATTGAAGGTGATGGAAGTAAGGTAATATCTCTTGCTTCTAAACTGTCTAAATTATGGTTGGTGATTATTACTCCAGAGGAAAAAAAACCATCCACAGCATGGATGTATAATAATTTGGATATTAATAAGATTGGAAAAAATCAATCAAAATTAGAAAAAATTAAACAAGCAATCAAATTTGGAAATAAAAAAGAAATTTTAGAAAACTTACATAATGATTTTGAGCCTTTGGCAGTTAAATGCTGCCCAA
>PFOE01000003.1 GCA_002792355.1 Candidatus Roizmanbacteria bacterium CG_4_10_14_0_2_um_filter_36_35
ATAAGTTCGAGCAAGTTTATACAAACGCACCCAAGTCCCGACTTGTCGGGCGGCACGAAGTGCCGCCCAGTGAATTGGAAGGTCGCAATCCTCTGTTTTGATACATCTAAAACTCTCTTTTTTCAAAAAGATTTTTATCATCTCCCCTTTTTTTTCCTAACTTTCTCTCGACTTTCAGTCGAGTGATGCGATTTTATTTTTCCCCGCCTAAAGGCGGGGCTTTGCCCAAAAGCAATTGAAAAATCAAGAAAATATTTCTGATTTTTCTTTGATAATAATGACTCCTTTATCTAATACTGACTTAGTATGGATTATCAGATAAATAAAACTGATCTTGTTATTGAAAATCAAAAATAGAGGAGTAATATTTTTATCAAATAACATGAAAAGTCCTACCTACTTTATCTATGCCAGAAAGTCGACCGATGATGAGGAGCGTCAACAGCTGTCAATTCCGGCTCAGCTTGACGAGTTAAAAAGCTTTGCTCAAAAAGAAGGCTTAACTATTATTGATACTCTAATCGAAAGTAAAACAGCTAAAGTCCCTGGCAGAGAATTATTTAATGGAATGATTGAGAGGATAAATAACGGAGAATCACAAGGAATATTAGCATGGCATCCTGACCGTCTTGCCCGTAACGCTGTTGACGCCGGTCAAATCGTTCATTTACTTGATACGAATAAACTAGTTGATCTTAAGTTTCCGACTTTCTGGTTTCAAAACACTCCTCAGGGACTTTTCATGTTATCAATCGCTTTTGGTCAAAGCAAATACTATGTTGACGCCTTATCTGTTAATACCAAAAGAGGCCTTCGCCAAAAAGTCAGATTAGGTTGGATGCCTGCTCAAGCTCCCAGAGGCTACCTTAATGAAAGATTATCAAAAACCATTGTCAAAGATCCTAAAGAATGGAAGCAGATAAAATTGTTATTTGAATACTATTCCCAAGGTACTCATACTTTCTCTGACGCCTCTGACTTTTTGTCGAAGAACAATTTTAAATCTTCATATGGTAATAATTTAAAAATTGATGCAGTAAAAAGTATATTGAAGAACCCTTTTTACTGTGGCCTCTTTTGGTATTCCAAAGAACTCCACCCGGGCAAACATGAGCCAATCATCTCAAAGAAACTTTATGACACGGTTCAAGAAGTTTTAACTTTAAGAAGTAGACCCCAAACCAAAGTAAAGATTCCCAAACCTTTTACCGGTCTTATCCGTTGTGGAGAATGCGGAATGATGATAACCTCAGAAGTCCAAAAAGGTTATCTTTACTACCGCTGTACCAAGAAATCAAAAACTCATGATTGTCAGCAACCCTTTATCCGCGAAGAAAAACTTCTTGAACAGATTAATAGTCATATCAATCAAGTTTCTTTGAGAACGGATTGGGCAGATAAAATGCTAGCCAAATTAAATAAAGAAAAGGACGATATTTCCCAATCCGTTATGGTAGCCTCCAAAGAGCTTAAAGGTGAGTTATCCGGAATCAGCAAGAAAATAAATTTTCTTCTTGATTCTTTTTTGGATCAGACGATATCCCGTGAGGATTATCTTCTCAAAAAGTCCCAGCTTATCTCAAAAAAGAAAACTCTTGAGGAAAAACTTCTGGCTCTTTCGAGGCGACCATATGATTGGCTCGAACGAATGAGAGATTGGATAGTTTCCGCTCTACGAGCGGATAAAATCGCATCGGATAATAAAAATCTTTTTCAAAAAAGAGAGTTTCTTATTAAGTGCGGCTCGAACTTAACCCTGAAAGACAAAACAGTCGATTGCGACCTTCCAGATCACTGGGCGGCACTTCGTGCCGCCCGACAAGTCGGGACTTGGGTGCCGAGGGTCAGAGTCGAACTGACATCTGGGGTTTTTCAGACCTCCGCCGTGACCACCTTGGCTACCTCGGCAATGTGCGCTGGGATGGGATCGAACCATCGACCTCATGTTTATAAGACATGTGCTCTAACCACTGAGCTACCAGCACTTAATATTCATGAATTATATCAAATAAAGTGGACCTACCGAGAATTGAACCCTGCCTGCCGGCAGGCAGGTCGGATCTTTAAATTTCTAAAGTGGACTCGAGGGGAGTCGAACCCCTGATTTCCGCAATGCGAATGCGGCGTTCTACCAGCTGAACTACGAGCCCTGGTGCACCTGGGGAGAATTGAACTTCCATCTTAGGTTCCGGAAACCTACATTCTGTCCGTTGAACTACGGGTGCAAAAAAACACTACCCTTTTATTGCCTGTATATTTTTATATTATACAGCCGCCAATCCAGATAGTGTTTTTTGTTTTTAAAATCTTGGTCTATTATCTCGTCTAAAACCGCCTCCACCGCCTCGATAACCTCCGCCGGCTGGCCGTTCTTCACGAGGTCTAGCTACATTAACAACGATTTGTCTTTCTTCAACGGTCTTTCCGTTCATTTCAGCAGCGGCTTTTTCAGCAGCAGCTTCATCGGCAAAGGTAACAAAACCAAAGCCTTTTGATCGGCCAGACATTCTATCAGTGATAATCACAGCTTCAACTACTTCTCCATAAGAAGCAAACATTTCCTTCAAGGAATCATTAGTCATAGTCCATGGAAGATTTCCTACATAAAGTTTTTTCTTATCCATATTTATATTTCACCTCCTTTCTTTGTTTGATTTTCATTAGATATTTTCATTAAATCTTGAAGAAGCTCTTATAAACCGAAACGAAACGCAGTTTAAAAGTAAGTCTTCTCAAACTTTGTATATTATAACATAAATAAAAGTAAAGAGATAATGATTCGATAGATACCAAAAACAACCAAAGAATTTTTCTTTAAGTAATTTATCAACCACTTAATCGAAATATAGGCAAATATAAAGGAAATCCAAAATCCAAAGATCAAAATCCAAATATTATCGAGACTGGAAAAAATAATTTTTCTTGATTGGTAAAGATCAAAGGCGCCGGCGGCAAAAATTGTCGGAACTGCCAATAAAAACGAATAAACAGCCGACTCTTCTCTTTTATAACCAAAAGCCATCATTCCCAACATCACTGCTCCAGCCCGGGAAACGCCGGGAACAACCGACAATGACTGTACCATTCCGATCACGACCGCGTCAAAAATGGTTAATTGAATTATTGATTTTTTAAGAACAATCCTTTTGTTTTTTACTAAATATTCAAAGACTATAAATAATAATCCGACAGAAAAAAGAGAGCCGATAATTAAATAAAACGATTCGAAAAAAATATTTTTTATTACTTTGTGTAAAAGAAAACCAACTATCGCTGTTGGGATAAATGAGATTAAGACGCTTTTTATTATCTTAGGATTTTTCAATATATATTGTATATATATAAAGACAACGGCCAAGATTGCTCCCGACTGGATAAAAACTTCAAAAAACTTCTGGAATTCTGTTTGGGAAATGTTTAATAATTTTGAAGCAATAATTAAATGAGCAGTTGAAGAAATTGGCAGAAACTCTGTTATTCCTTCAACAATTCCTAAAATAAGAGCCTTGAATAAATTCATTAAAATATTCTACATTATCTTTGAGGTTCGAAGATACTTTTTTGAGACAATCGCCTGGGGCCCTTTTGGGGTGAGGCGGTCGAAAAAAACGGTATCGAGAACCTAAATAGGGTATAATTGTTCAATGAAAGTAGCTTTGATACACGATCAATTGAGAGAGTTTGGCGGAGCGGAAAGGGTCTTAGTCGCTTTAAAAAAAATCTTTCCCCAGGCAGATGTTTACACAACAACTTTTGATTTAAACTCTTTAGGCTCTCATAAAAATTTAGTTAAGAACTGGAAGGTCAACGTTTCCTGGTTTGGAAAAATACCCATTTTAAACCGCTTCTACTCCCCTTTTCGTTTTTTAACTCCTTTAATCTGGGAAAGTTTCGATTTTTCAAAATATGACTTGGTAATTTCTTCATCAGGTAGTTGGATGTCAAAGGGAATTAAAACAAAAAAACCCACTCTTCATATTTCCTACGTCCATCATCCGCCCCGATATCTTTACGGTTACGAAACTGCCATTGAATGGCAAAAATATTGGCTTGTCAGAATTTATGCCTATATTGTTAATCATTTTTTGCGCATCTGGGATTTCCAATCATCGCAACGGCCAGATTATTTAATTGCCAACTCCGAAGAAACGCAAAGACGAATTAAAAAATTTTATCGCCGAAATTCCATTGTTATCTATCCGCCAGTAACTATTCTTTCTGGTCACTCTCAGGGTGTCCAGAAACAGAAAGGACACCCTAAGGGTGACCACTATATAACCGTCTCTCGTCTCGCCCGTGCCAAACACATTGACGTTCTAATAAAAGCGGCTAATAAACTTAAATTTAATTTGAAAATCGTCGGTACTGGCCGCGACGAAAAATATCTAAAATCAATTGCCGGACCAACAGTTGAATTTTTAGGTAATCTTTCTGATCAAGAATTCAAAAAAAAATTTTTAAATGCTAAAGGTTTTCTTTTCGCCTCAAAAGACGAAGAGTTCGGCATTGCTCCGGTTGAAGCAATGGGATACGGTCTACCGGTCATTGCTTATAATTCGGGCGGAGTTCCTGAATATATTAAAAACGGAGTTAACGGATACTTATTTAACCAGCTGAATGAGAATTCTTTAGTTGAAAAAATTAACGAGTTAACTCGTTTAGGTGGAGAAAAGTATTTAGAGATGAAAAAAGAAGCCAGAAAAACAGCTGAAAGGTTTGGTGAAAAAAGATTTGAAAGAGAAATTAAAAGTTTTATAAAAAAGGTCCTTCCTTATAAGGTCTGACCTTATAATGTATGTCCCATGCCAGAACTTCCAGAGGTTGAAACAATAAAAAGAAAACTTACGCTGGATATTATTGGTAAAACTATTTCTGAAATTGAGATTCTTTCCCCGAAAAACTTCATCGGTAATAAAAAAGATGTTATCGGCAATAAAATAATTAAGGTTAATCGTTATGGTAAAGTTTTGGTTTTTGGACTCATTAATAAAAAATTTCTTAACATTCATTTTAAGTTATCGGGCCAAATGTTGTTTTCGAAAAATGCTAATAAAGCAGTCTTCAAAAATACTATTCCTTTTACAAAAGGCAAAACAATGCCGGCAAACACCACAAGAGTAATTATTAGATTTACAGACAATAGTGGCTTGTTTTTCAACGATCTCCGCAAATTCGGCTGGATTAAAGTTAGCGATCAACCGCTTATTCCAAAAGGTATAGATGTTTTATCTAAAGAATTTACTTTGAAGAAACTAGTTCAACTAATTTCAACTAGTTCCCGACCAATTAAACTATTTTTGATGGATCAAGATAAAATAACCGGCATCGGCAATATCTATGCCAACGATTCTCTTTTTCTTGCTAAAATTCACCCATTACGAAAATCAAAAACATTAACAGAAGAAGAAATTAAAAATCTTTATAAAGCAATTTCAAAAGTCATTAACGAAGGTTTGAAGGACCAGGGTTCCTCCGGCGCCGACGAGGCTTTTATCCTCCCTGACGGATCAAAAGGCCAACATCAAAGACATTTCCTTGTTTATCAAAGGGAGGGAAAACCTTGTATAAATTGTAAAATAACCATCAAACGCATCAAACACTCAGGCCGAAGCAGTTTCTTCTGTCCGAAATGCCAGAAATAGTATAATTTATTTATGATTAAATGTACTTTTGAAGATGATGGAAAGGGATTACTCCGTCACGCGGTCGTTGACATGCTTGTTATCAAAGATAATCAAATTCTTCTTGTCAAAAGGGCGCCTCACCTGACAAACGGAAACAAATACGCGCTCGTTGGCGGATTTATGGAAAGAGATGAAACGTCAAAACAGACTGCTTTACGGGAGACTATGGAAGAAACAGGATATAAGGCCGAAATTATAGATTTATTTCGCATAATAGATCATCCGAATCGGCGCGGTGAAGATCGGCAAAATATTTCTTTTGTCTATCTGGTTAAACCTTTAGAAAAAACTGGAACATCAGATCGTGAAGTCAAAGAGCTTAAATGGTTTAATCTAGATAAACTGCCAACCCCTGAAGAATTTGCTTTTGACCATCTGGAAAATATCCAGCTTTATCTTCAGCACCTAAAAACTCCTTTTACTCTTCCGATTATCGGTAAGTAAAAATTATTCGTAGCGGATTGCTTCAACCGGTTCGAGGTTGGCGGCTTTCCGTGCTGGGAAAACACCAAAAGTAATTCCAATTGCTGATGAAACTCCTAAAGCAATAAAAACTGTAAAGAAATCAATATAAGCGGGAAAAAACTTTTGAGCAAAAAATATTCCTAGATAGGCAAGGGCTATACCTAATATTCCCCCAATTGATGATAAAAGCACCGCCTCGGCTAGAAACTGGGAAAGTATATCTGATTTCCTCGCACCAATTGCCCTTCTAATTCCTATTTCTTTGATGCGGTCAGAAACCGTCACGTACATAATATTCATAATCCCGATTCCGCCTACGAGAAGCGAAATGGCTGCTATTGCCACCAAAACTAAATTCAAAACAGAGAAAATCGACGTGATCGCTGACATCAGTTCTGTCGGTTCAACTATACTGAATTCTTCATCTTTATATCTTTTCAAAAACTCTTTTTTTATATCTTCTTTTACTTGGGAAACGTAATTTTCGTTTTCTACTTTGACGGAGAGTCTAAAAAACTTTTTATCTGGATTAAAAATAA
>PFOE01000043.1 GCA_002792355.1 Candidatus Roizmanbacteria bacterium CG_4_10_14_0_2_um_filter_36_35
GTTCCGGTCGGTTAAACTTCATTTTGCTTTCTAGTGATTGTTCCGACCGGTTCGTTGTTTAGGAATTTTTCTTTGTTCAAACGGAGTATTACCGTTGTCACATTTACATTGTTAAGATATCCTTTCCTTTCATATGAAATACAAATACATTTGTGGAAGGTTAGGAAAAGAAATATTGAGAATAAGAAAAGTGAAAAATTTATCTCAAGATGACTTAGCGGTTGATTGTAATATCGATCGTTCTTATTTAGCCGAAGTTGAAGAAGGGAAAGCCAATCCAAGTTTGAAGATACTTTGCAAAATATCGGAAGGATTGAATATTCAGCTTTATCAGCTTTTTGTCAACCTCTGATCTCTGACAAAAAAATAGAGATATAGTTTTTTCCTAACTTTGTGGTAAATTATAAGCATGGAATTAGAATTTACGATTCCCAGAAAACGACCTTACAAAAATGTCTATCAGTTCAAAATTACTCTTTTGGATACAAAGCCTTCTGTTTGGCGAAGAATTCAAGTACCGGAAAGCTGTACTTTCTATGATCTTCATATAGCAATTCAAGACGCCATGGGCTGGAAAGATTCTCATCTACACTGTTTTGAAAAAAGAGATCAGAAAGCAAGATGGGGATATTTGGAAAAAGTTGATTGTCCTTATGCGGCGGAAGAAATCAGAGAAGAAAACTTACCTCTTTTTACTACAGAAACTCCTCTTCCAAAATTTTTCAAAAAGAAGAGTGACAAAATGTTTTATGTTTACGACTTTGGTGATAATTGGGAACATGAGGTAGTTTTGGAAAAAATATTTCCGAAAGAAAGTAAGGTGAAATATCCTGTTTGCCTTGAGGGGGAACTTGCTTGTCCGCCAGAAGATTGTGGTAGTATCCCAGGTTATTATAATTGCATAGAGATATTAGAAAGAAATAATAAAGAAATTGATGAAGAACTTTTAGCGTGGATAGGCTATTGGGATCCCGACCATTTTGACCCTAAAGAAATTATCTTTACCGATCCAAAAAAACGTTTTAATGAAAGTTGGGGTTGATATTTATGAACTCTTCTTTTTTCAACAAAATATTTATTTCTCAATTCGGGTCAATTAATCCTCCGTGGATTCATAAAGATGTTTTTTATAAACTCCCTTTTAATTTTTGCGATCGTTGGTGTGAAAGATGCAGGTTGTCAAATATTTGTCGTGTTTATCAGAAAGAAAAAGAATCTGAGAAAAAATTTATCAAACAAGGAATCGATCCTAAAAGTACCGAAGCAATGCTTCTTTCCATGTCAGAAAGTTTTGAGGAAACAAAAAAATTATTGGAAAAAGATATGAAAAGATTAAAAATAAAAATAACCAAAAATGATAATGAAAAATATGAAAAAGATAAATTGGTGCAAAATGATCCTTTAATACAGGTGGCAAAAAAACTTTGCATTTCGTTAGTAAAATTAGTTGAGGATCTCCACTATTATTTTCTTGAAAAAACTCCAAAAGAAATTAAGGAACCGCTCAAAATCTTAAATTATTATATGTTATTTTTTTCAGTCAAAATTCATCGAGCCATATTAAGTACTATTGAAGAAAAAGAAATGAAATACGAAGACAGTACTTTTGATTCAAAAAATTCCGCTTTTTTATCGTATGTTTCCGTAGTGAAAATAATCAATGCCTTAAAAAATATTTTAAATTATAAAAATTTCGACTATAATCTAAAAAAGAAAATTACTAAATATTTGTCTTTATTTGAAAACCTAAATTTAGTTTTAAAAGAAAGATTTGATTTAGAATATAAATAAAGAAAATTAGTCTATTTATCATATCTCCGATACATCTCGTTCGGGCATAAGCCATTAAGCACTTCATGTGGAAAATAATTCCAAATATTTTGAAAGAAATTAAGATTTTCAAAAATTACTTTTTCAGGAATCTTAAGTTTCATGAATAAATCTTTAAAAAATTGAGCAAAATGATTTTCATAATTTTCTCTGTACACAAAGTCTAATAATTTTTCAAAATTTGCTTTTAATTTATATTTTTTTATCATAGACTTATATTGTCTCTCAAGTTCCCCTCTAAAAACTTTCACTTTTATATCTTCGTCTGGTTTTTCCTCTTTTTGATTTTTTATAAACTGATCAAAAATATATTTAGGATTAAGTTTTTGTGAGTCTTTAGATTTTGAGAAAAAATTTAAAGATCTTTCTGTATAAGTAATTGGAAAATAAAGCGGGTCAGATCCAACTACGATCCACTTACCGTCGACTTTTGCTAATCTTCCGGCTAAGGTTCCTTTATCATTTGTGTTTGATGAACCTTTAATATCATAGACTTTATAACTTTTTCCAGAAAAAATATCAGCTAAATCAAGCCATTTACCTTTTTTGACTTCTTTTATCTGATACATTGAATATTTTTCTGTCTTTATTATTTGTTCCAATTCTTTTAATTGTATTTCAGGTAAGTTATAAGGGTTTTTAAAATAATACTGACTAACTGGGGTTGCCTCAGAGATTGTTGGTTGAAAGTCAAAAATAAACCATTCATTAAAGAGTCCACTTAAAATTTTATGATCATATTTATCAACATTAATACTATTACCAAAGAATTCCTCAACTGCTTTTTTCAACCAAGTTTGATTTGAATTTGCGTATTCAATTATTTTTCCAAAACGTATTATTAGCATAAGTCAAAAACCAAACTTTTCATTGACGTACTCCTGGAAAACTTTTTTATCTTGAATAATATCATTAACTTCGTCAACTGAAAAATATGATGGATCAAAAGTATCGGAAATCCACATCTCGCTTATTTCTTTGTATTTTGGATGATTTTCATCTTTCATTATTTTTATAAAATGTTCAAAACCTACATAACTTCCAACATCTTCCGGTGGAGCGGCGTTTTTACCATTTACGCAGACGGGGTAAGGAGCGCTTTTATCTAAATCTTTTAACTCTCTTATCTTGACTGTCATTTCCCATCCATCTCCAAAATCATACAAAAATTTGAATTGGGTTATTTTTGTTTTAGCTATTTCGTATAAAGTATATTTTGTCCAATCGAGCCATTCTTCAAGAGGGTCTTCAATGGAAATATTTCCATAAAATTTATCTCGAATAATAAATTCTGATAGATGATATCCTGTCCATCCCATGCTAGTAAACAGCACCCAAGCTATATAATTTAATTTTTCATCTCCTCTTATCCAAATCCTTCTCCAAATTTTTGGTGACCAAAAATCCAAGGATATTGTTAAAGAATAGATCGGTGCTTTTTTCATTCCTCAATTTTAGCAAAAGTTTCAAAAACCTAAAGCCCAATTTAATTTTGTCTTCTATTAAGGAAAGGCATAGATTGAAAAACAAAATTAACAATCGAAGTTATTTTGGTCTAATAATAAACTTATATGTTCAAAATTTACAATAGTATAAATCTAAAACATTAAGTGGAAAGATTTGTTGACTCAAGGCTACTAAATGTTTTTAAAGCACTTAAATATTTAGTAGAGTCTTTCAATTTTTCCAATACAGTACTTAACACTCTTAAATTAGCTGGGGTTGGATCAACATTAACCTCGGCAATTAAGTTAATAATATCTTCTCTTAATTCTTCGGTTAAATTTAAATCGTTCTCAACAACATTTGAAATATTTTTTAAAGTATCTGTTAAATTCATATATTTATATTAAACTTTTAATTTATTTCGTTCCGGCTGCGGTAACTCCATGCTGAACATCTTTAAGAATTTGCTCTTGTTTTTTAATTTCAGCAACATCCTGTTGTTTAATTTGTTCGGCCCCACCTTTACCAATGTTAGCTCCTTTTGTAAGCACTTCACCAAATTGGCCAGCTAATTTTTCTTTGACAGCTGCTGTTTGATCAACCTCGTTTTGAATTGTTGTCTTTGATTCCTTTAGTTTGGATAATCCGTCTTTATTTCCTATTATTGCTTCAAATTTATCAGCAAAATCATGAGTAGCTTTAGCACCCTCTCCATATTTGACTGCTGTATCTAAATCGCGTTCGGCAACTCGATTGTCTCTCTCAGCCCAAAATCCATGCCATTTTTCACTGCCCGTATCTATGACTCTTTGTGCTAATTCTCGAGTCTGTTCAATTCTTGATAATGCCCCTGGTCCAACTCGACCTGGAAGATCAAGCATTTGTAAAGTAGTATTAGCAATATCATACTCTGCTGCTTTTTTCGCCGTCTCAACCGGTTTCTCTCTTAAAGCCTGTAATTTATTTTCATGATCTGTAGCTCTTGCAGATCTACTATATGCGCTTTTTTCAAGGTATTCACCTCTTTTTTCTACTAAATCCCCTACCCCTTTTATAACTTTTACTCCTAATTCTCCAATTTTTGGATCTGCCTGTTCATTTCCCTTTATTTTTGCTTCTGCTTTTGTTAAACCAATTCTTTTAGCGACTTCCGTTTTAGCTGTATTAAACCATTCACTTAATTTTAATTTCGCTAATTCTGGAACTCCACCTATTGCTCCTCCAGCTCTGACTGCTCTTGCCTCCGCAGTCAC
This sequence comes from Candidatus Roizmanbacteria bacterium CG_4_10_14_0_2_um_filter_36_35, assembly GCA_002792355.1. Lineage (GTDB taxonomy): Bacteria > Patescibacteriota > Microgenomatia > UBA1406 > GWC2-37-13 > GWC2-37-13. The sequence continues at coordinate 4,530 of PFOE01000043.1, forward strand.
TGATATTGGGGCTGCTGCTATTTCTGCCATAAATTTATTAATCAAAAACTGCTAATAATTTTATCTTAGTATTTCTTAGAGTCAATTACAATAGCATATTTGAGGCTAATTGCTTAGTCCTGCTTAGTAGATTATTATTCTCGTTCATATGAAAATTGTTTTGTATGAAAAAAAAGTCAAACAAAACCTTACGAACACTTGGAAAGAAAGTACAGAAATTAAGAAAGGGTATAAAAGTCAGTCAAGAAGAATTAGCCGGACAACTTAGAATTAGTAGAGTTTACATGGGCTATATCGAACAAGGCCGTGAAAGTCCATCACTTCGTCTTCTTATGAAATTATCAAAAAAATTTAAAGTCAAGATTGAAAACCTGTTTTATCGATGATTTCTTTTATTTTGGAGGCCAGAAGACTCCCAATACCACAAATGTAGGATTAGGATATTGAGTGCCAACAATCAAATAGGAATCCCGTTTATCACTTCACATTTCAGTCAACCATTTTTCTTTAACTTTTTGCAAAACTACATCCATATCATATCCATATTTTTCTTTCATGTTGAGATAAAGAGCGTTTATCTCCCAATCGATAATAGACAATTTATGAGGTTTCACACATCGTTTATCATTACAAATAAATTTGTAGCTGAATTTAAAGGGAATTTTTTCTAAAGATTTGGGCTGAGCTTCAAACAGTCTTAGTTGAGATAGTTCCTGTTGTTGTTTTTTTGACCACTCCGAAGACTCTTGTTCAATTATAAAATCAATAATTTCTTTTGGCTTAAATATTCCCAGAGAAATACTATTTTTATTGTATTTTTCTTCGATCTCCTCCAAGGAATTTGATTGGACTGTAGGTAAAATTAAATTTTTTCTATCGATCCATTGTTTATTTGTTGTTATCGGTTCACCAATCGCCTGTATTGATGTTTCAGTCGGTCGGTAACTATCGATTCGAAAATCATTACTATTTTTCTCGATTTTTACGTTAATCCATTGATATTTTTTATACCACTTATTGTAATCAAGATAACGATAGCTTATTGGATAAAGCCTTATCCATTTTCCGTTTAAAGTAATTCCG
>PFOE01000010.1 GCA_002792355.1 Candidatus Roizmanbacteria bacterium CG_4_10_14_0_2_um_filter_36_35
ATCCTAAAAAAAATAAGAAAGTACTGTTGTTATTATTAATTGGTCTTGTAGTTTGTGTTTCCATTTTCGGATTAAAACTAATTAACACAATTCAATTTTCTTCGAGTAGATCAAAAGAAGCAAACCCGATATTACCAACACTAAGTAAAATAAAAAATAATCAACCGAGCCCAATCCATAAAATCTCTCCAACGCAAACTCCAAATCCAGAAAACCGATTTGGAATATATACAAAAGATGCTGATTTTGATTGTATACCTGATTCAGTTGAAAAAGAAATCGGTCTTGATCCAAATAAAGATGAATGTATCCTCCGTGATTGCGATCCTGAAAAAAAGAGAAATGCAAAATATGATCAAGTTAATGTACTTTTTATTCTCGACTCATCCGGATCAATGGCTGCAAATACAACTGATGGTAAAAATAAAATTGAAGCTGCAAAAGAAGCAATTTCCTCCTATATTGCTCAAGCACCGGAAAATGTGAATTATGGCTTAATGGTTTATGGTCATAAAGGATCTAATTCACCCACAGATCGTCCCTTATCATGTGCTGGTATTGAAGTTTTATATCCTTTAGGAAAACCAAACAAACAAGAGTTATTAAAAGTGATTGCGAAGTTTAGTGCAACCGGATGGACACCAATTGCTGATTCGTTTGAAAAATCAACAACTGTATTTTCCGGTCATGAAGACGAAAATAACCATATTATTTTGGTCTCTGATGGTGAAGAAACCTGTGGCGGTGATCCTGTTACTGCTGCTAAAAGTCTTAAAGATAAAAAAATAGTTGTACAGATAGATGCGATTGGATTTGCAGTCGATGCTAAAACAAAATCTCAACTCGAGTCTATTGCACAAGTTGGCGGAGGAAAATATTATGAAGCGATTGACGCAGCCGGATTAAACGAAGCAATTAAAACTGCAGGACAAAATGTTATGATTGAAGCAAAATTTCGTTCTTGTTTAGTTGACGCCTATATTAAAGAACTATTAAATTGCCAATCCGATCGTACTCTTAAATTTACAAAATATGTTGGCACACAAATGGATGCAGCTTTGGGAATACGCGGGCACAAGCTTGGCGAATTCTCCATGGAACAGTATAATCTTTTGAAAACTTCATGGGATCATTTCAATCCAGTTTGCCAAGCAATTCAGCAACAAACCAGTAACGCAGCGAAAAAGGCACAATCAGAAGCAGAAAAACAGTTAACTCAATAAAAAATTTATCCCCACATCGCTTT
>PFOE01000079.1 GCA_002792355.1 Candidatus Roizmanbacteria bacterium CG_4_10_14_0_2_um_filter_36_35
CTTGGAAATATATTCGGCGGTTTTAAAGATAATATCAAAAAGGGGTCTTAATTGAAACCTGGAATCCGGAGTATATTTACTCCAACCAATCTTAAAATAAAAACAGAAAATATTATTAATAACAAACCCATAATACACGAAGTAAGCATTTCTTGAGATTTTTTTAATTTTTCTGGGTTTCCCTGAGAAGATTGTATTTGAAAAGCCGTATAAATTATACACAAAAGGGCTAATCCTCCAGCCAATCCAATCATGGTTTTTAATAAATAGTCAGAAATAAAATTACCTATATTTAAAGGAACACATCCTATTGCTGTTAACAGACCGCCTCCTCCCGCACAGGCAAGACAACGAGTTTTTTCACTTCCTGTTGTATATTTTTCGCACACATCCTCAAGCTTTTTAACCGGTGTTGGAGCATTAGATTGCTTACAGATACAACTTCCAGATGAATTGTCCGGTTGACCTAAATAACATTTAGGAATAACCTTATCAAGTAAGGGGATGCTTTTATTAATATCGACTGTTGATAGTATATTTAAGAGTCCACCTCCTCCTAATTGAATGACTCCACTAGTAGTAGAAAAAACTTGATTAAAATTAAGGGTGGTTTCACAACATTTTGAAGCATCGGGATTATCTGCATAACCACAATCTATATTAATAAATGGTGTTGGTGTTGCTGCCTGTACAAAAACTGAATTAAACAAAAAAACATTAAAAAATATTAGTAAAGAAGCCAATTTAATAATTTTTTTTATCATTTCTATCATAGATATATTATACAAGTCTTGTCTTAATTTTTTTGGCCGCCAAATGTAAAATATTTTTTAAAACTCTGCCAGCCAAGAATTAATGAAATTATCAAAAATAATAACAAAATTTTCGGCATAATGATTTCGCTAAAAAACTTTAATGGTCCTGTTCCAAGAAAACGCTTGCCCGCTTGGCCGGAAATCTCATTGGCATAATCTCGAACTTCCAAGTATCGTTTACCACTTAGCTTTTTGTATATTTTTCCCAACAATCCATATCTTTCGAGCGAGACTTTCTTCATCAATGGCTCTTCTGGCTTTTCAGCAATCAGGCTTCTTCCCAAATCCCCTTCGAACTGATTAATAAGTTTGGTACGATCATTAGCATCCATTTCCCAAGCATCTAGTTTACCGGGTTCTCCAGCATCTTCTTCAGAAAATGAAGAGGGTTTCCTAAAAGCCCAATCTTTCAGGTTGACAAAAAACCCCGTGCCTGGAATAGATACGTCACTCTTTCTAAAGAAAAGTCCGCTTTTATCAACAAGCTTGAGAATAACCTTGTTGGGAACAGCACCGGCACCCGTCTCGCCTTCTATAAACCCATATAATTCTAATAATGCCGGATACATTTTGAGGACGTCTCTATTTGTCCTCGCTTCTCTCAAAGCCTTTAACATTCCTCCCCAATATTTGTTTAAGGCTTCTCCAGTCTTGGCAGACCAATTGGCGGCCCTTTTTATCGTATCCGGGCCCGACGCTGAAATGCTGATAAATTTCAAGGCTAATTCTCCTGAAGTCGGAGAAAAACCAAATTTATTTACTTTGGTTTCATTGTCGCCCCGGTACATATCATAAAACCATCCTAATCTGTTTGTAAATTTATCTGAAGCGCGCATTTGAGCAGCCGTTTCTAGTTTATCTTTATCTTTCTCCCAGCTTGCTCGAGCAGGTTTTTCTAACACAAGTCTTTTAAGCTCAGTATACATTTTGACCGCCCGCTCAATCCTATCGCCGTCATTTTTTGTTGCTCCCATTTTTCCTAATATTTCTCTTATCCCAACTTCGTCCAGTACATAGCCCTTACCGTTATTAACTTTACTTCTATTTTTGGTTAAGTCACCAAATAGGTTATCATCCGGAGAGTCAAATATTTTGTCCATATCGTTTGAAACAGATGCTCTTAGTTCTGTTTGAGCCAGTATCAAATCGTCTAACGCCTGCTCGAACTGGTTGCCCGCTCCTTCTACCTGCCAGTGTTGTTCTCCTGCAAAATCCATCAGTTCGGAAAGAAGGGTGATGCCGTTTTGAGTGAAACGCTGTTTCTCAAGGAACACATACTTCATCGGTAGCCTTTCAAACATGACGACCGAAAGCGACTTATATAACCAACCCCTCAATTCTTCCACTCTCGTTTGTTTACTTACATCCTTACTGGTCAAAAGCACTTCGATTCTCTTTATAAATTCATTTCTTCCGATAACTGTTCCATTTTCACCTTTTAAAAAATCTCGTCCTAGACCTTTCTCCAAATACCGGTCAAAAAAATAACCATACAGATTCAACATATTATTTAATTTACCTTTATCTTCAAGTATTTTTCCTTTTGCGGGGATATTTTGGCCGATGAATTTCTCAGCAAAGTTCTCCAAAGCGTCAATACCGATGTTCTCTAGTCTTTTCCACGCCTCGGTCATAACAAGGTCATTTTTTGCATAAAGGAGATTTTCGCCTATATCTATGTTTTCTCTTATCCAGTCTTTATAAGCCGGAAAAGTCCTCCAGCCGGAAAGGGTGTCAAAACCGCCGGCGCCGCAAATATTTCCAATATCAATAAAGAGTCTAATTCCGAAACTATCTTCGCCGGCTAAATCCCAATAGGCTGCTTGTCCTTCTGTATTAGTTCGCATCCAACGTTTATTCCATTCTTTCCATACTTTATAACCATACTTTTCTATGATAAAATTCATCGGTAAAAAATCGACTCCTTTTGTCGCGAATTCGTGGCCTATATTTTTCCCCGGTTCGTCGCCCTGGAATTTCTTCGCATTGTGACCTGGATCGAAAGTAGCCAAGTTCTGTTCACCCTCACCTCGGTATGTCGCTACACCTTCAGAAGTCATCTTTGGATCTGCATAGCTGTACCAAAGTATAGGTTTAAAATACATGCCGTAAATAATAAGCTTGGCATTGAATATTGCCCTCTCGAGCATCCAATCTTCATATTGCCCTTTATAAAGATCCTTAATATAAAATTCAACGTGCTCTTTCATCTTATCAATGTAAGAAAAGAATTCGTCTACGTGTTGGGGGTCGCTCTTCCAACCCGACATCGCCATAAATTTTTCGTTTCTCTGGTCAAAAAATCCAATTGCCCTTTGTACAATCTCTCCAGTGTCTTCTGCAAATATTTCGTCAATCTGGTCAGACCGTAAATTAGTCGCATATCCGGAAATGGTTGGAAAAAGACCTTTTTCTATGTCATATGCTCCTCCCGGCCCGGCCCGGTGAATATATTCAAGATTATACCCGTATCTTATTCTTGACCTTTCTGACTCATTCACTCGCATTAGAGATTCCAAAAACTCTCTTGATTGTAATGTTTCGTAGTCCGGCAAAATTCTATACTCTCGTACGAACTGTTTTTTTTCGGGATCATAAGTTTGAACTTCTTTTCTTTTTGGCTGAACAAAATTTATTCCTAAATCCGATTTTCCTACATCGGCGATTAAGGCTTCAATTCTCTGTCTAAAACTTGAATATAACATTGTAACCGAGTTATATATTCCTCCTTCATTTTCCTTGCGTTCTATAGCTTCATCTTTTCTTTCATGGAGTATGTGGTCGTATATTCTAAAAACTATACTTACATTTCTCTGTTTTATTCTATCGCTCAATCTCATTTTTAAAATCTCTTCTTTTTCTTCCGATGTAGCTTGCTTGTAAACAACGTCATAAGCCTTGATATCTTCAGTTTGTTCCTGGCAGTATTTACGAAAAGACTCGGCCGAATCTAGGCTGTTAAAATATTCCTTCTCTTTTTTATCAAGTTTTTTATAGAGAATTTGCTCCGAGTAATCTCGGAGGCCACCTACTGACTCAGATCTATTTTTCGTTCCGAATCTTTGCTCCGCTTCGTCTGACGACAAACCGTTTCTTTCGGCAACGCTGACAAAAGTTCGACTGATTTCCTCAAACAATGGAGAATTAGATTGCCTTAGTATGCTCGCTTCATTAAAGGCTGTAGTAAGGCTATTTAAATCATTCAAGTTGCCGTTAATGGCCGGATAAATAATTTTGTTATATAAATAAGGCGAATCTAGTAGATTAATTTCGATGTCTGGGCTTTCGATATTGCGCGCCAATCCTTCTAAAACTTCTCTTCCTATCGACCCCGGAGGTTGGGCAATTAAATTTGGGTTGGCCTTATAGGCCTTTAAGACCTCTTTGACATAAATGTCTGTTACTCTTACATGGTGTTTTGGACTACCTCCATCTCCGACCGTTCCAGGAAATGGTTCTTTAAGAGGTTGGTCATTTTGTTTATCTATCGCTTCCAGGTAACGTTTGTTTATCTCTTCCTCGGCTTTATCGGCATTTGGTTTAATTTTATTAAACTCATTTTTTAAGGTCTGAGCATCAGCAGTTGCGCTTGATATTTTTCGCTTAAGATTTTCGACAATAAGCTGTTCATTTCCTTGAGCGCCTGTTTGTTCTGCTTTTCCTTCCATATTTGAAAATTAAATTAGTAATTTAACTCTATCAAATTAGCTAATTTAACACAATATGGAACTTTACGGCTTGATTATACTATAGGATTAAACAGAACGCAAGCCTAAGATCAATAAATTCCAATTTAACCAATTTACCAATCCGACCATGAATAATCCGACCAATACTACCAATTTACCAATCCGACCATGAATAATCCGACCAATACTACCAATTTACCA
>PFOE01000013.1 GCA_002792355.1 Candidatus Roizmanbacteria bacterium CG_4_10_14_0_2_um_filter_36_35
AGAATTTTTTTAATAATGGTGTAACTACTTTCAGTTGTCCGCCGATTTCTTCAATCTGCTTTTTTTTATTTTCAAGCTGTGGGTCGCCTTCGGTGACGGCGATAATTTTAGGACCAATTGCCTTTACCATGTCAAGGTATTCCTTATTGCTTGAAAAATAAGAAAGAGTAACGACTAAATCGACAATGTTTAACGAAGATAGAACCTCGGCCCGTTCTTTTTGATTGTGAATCGGATTTTCTCTTTTATTTTTCTTAATAAATTCATTCGGTTCTAAGGCAACAATAAGAAAATTGCCGGAAGCTTTGGCTTTTTTGAGAAACTGCAGGTGGCCAAAATGAATTAGGTCAAAACAGCCTCCAACTAGAACTGTTTTTTTATCTTTAAATAACTTTCTGAATAAATTTATCTTGGAATAAGGAATAATTAGGGCAGTCTTTCTCACTTAATAATTATACAATATAAATAGATCCCTCGCGGAGTTTACCCTGAGCGAAGTCGAAGGACTCGGGATGACGGGGGACCCACGTATGAAATTTGAAACGGAAATCGTCGAAGAAAAACAAAAAGCGCTAATCATTTCAAGGACGAACTACGGTTTTATTGACTTTTTAAAAAATTATCTAAAAAAATCTTCAGTAGAAGCATTTTTTTCCTCAATGCTTCCCAAGTCATATGTTCACTTTGATTATTTTTACATCATTGATACAGAGATTCCTTTAAGAAAAATTAAAGAACACATAGATAAAAAATTCATCTTTATTTTTTTTGGAAAAAATAGACCATCTTATCTATTATTGAAATCTCATCTTAAAAATATAAAAATAATCGAAGCCAATAATAACGATCTTCATGAACAGGACGTCGATAAAATTCTCTGGTTTTCTTTTTCTAAAACAAAGGAGACTTTACTGAAGATTATTAAACCAACAAGAAACCTTGATCAATCAAAAAACACAGTTAAATTTCATTTCAAAAAATATCTAACTAGAAAAATTTTTATTTATTCTTTTATTGCTGTTTTCGCTTTCATTCACTTTATTTTTATTCCCTTTCTTGCGACATCAACTTTATTCGTCTATAAAGGCTATACCGGTCTGAGAAAAAAACATTACTTAAATGTTCAATCAGATGTTGTCATCGCCAGCAGCTTTAATCAAATGGGAGAAAAATTATATTTAATCGTTCGGCCGACCTATCTTCTTTTCAGTGCCGCTCTATGGTCAGACAATCTGATCGAAGTCAACAAAAACGCTATAAAAACCCTTTCGGAGACGAGAGTCATCCTTGACAACACTAAAGAAATTCAAAGGTTGGTTTTTGCCAAAAACAAAACTGATCAGGAAAAAGACAATTTGAAACTTCGTTTTCAAGCACTCAATCAGTCTCTGGGTGAAATAAATGATAGTTTGGTTGTCATCAATCAAAAACTTGACCTGTCATTCTCTTTTATAAAAAAAATAAAAACTAACTTACTTGAAGCTTCAGACTCATTAGATAAAGTGAGAAAGCTTTTAGTTTATTTTGAATCTATCTTGTCTCAAACTGATCAAAAAAAATATCTGGTTTTTTTTGTTAATAATATGGAGCTTCGGCCTGGCGGTGGTTTTATCGGTTCATTCGCCATTGTCACTATTAAGGATTACGAAATTCAAGATATAAAAGTGGAGGACGTCTATGACGCTGATGGTCAATTGACTGCACATATTGACCCTCCCAAACCAATTGAACAATACTTAAATATTCCCCACTGGTTTTTGCGCGACTCTAATTTTTCTCCTGATTTTGTAGAAAATTATAAAAAAGGGTTGTTTTTTCTTGAAAAAGAATTAGGCATAACCGATTTCTCCGGAGGAATACTTTTGACAACAACTGCTGTAGAAAATATTCTTGCCGCTTTTGATAATCTCTATCTGCCGGACTTTAAGGAAAATATCAACTCGAAGAATTTTTACTTAAAAACCCAGTTCTATTCGGAAAAGAATTTTTTTCCCGGATCAATCCAAAAAAAAGTCTTTCTTTCTTCGGTCGTCCAACAGATTCTTCTTAATTTAGACGGCATCTCTACAGAACAATTTTTTCTTAATCTAAAAAAATCCCTTGATGAAAAACAAGTCGTCGTTTATTTGGACGACTCAACCGCCCAAACTCTTTTTGATACTTCTTTCTGGTCCGGTCGGGTAATCGAACCAAGGTGTCTCTCGGGATATTCTTGTTTACGAGATTATTTGTTTCCTTATGATGCCAATGTCGGCGCCAACAAAGCTAATTTTTTCATCAATCGCTATCTTTACTTAAAAACCACGATTGACTCTCAAGGAAAAATAAATCACTTACTTTCAATCAAATACCAAAACAGTTCTCCGTCAGAAATCTTTCCTACCGGCACCTATAGAAATTATTTTCAACTGCTTTTGCCGAAAAATTCCCTTGTTAAACAAGTTACCAAAGATGGTGTCTTGGTCGAAGACATCGACCAGAAAAACGACCTCTTTAAATTAATCGGCTTTTTCTTCGAAGTCCCTCCAAAAAGATCTGTCGAGATAAAAATCGATTATCAGTTGGAGGACAAAATAGAAAAGAATCGAAAGATATATCAATTGGTCTTTCAAAAACAAATTGGTGCCAATAATTCAGACCTTGTTTTAGACTTTAGTTTGAACAAAAATATTTCACTCGTCAACCAAAATTTTTCTCCCCTTGTCAAAGACAACCAGATTCTTTATAATACCAGTTTATCGACTGATAAAATATTTTTTATGGAATTGTTAACTGATTAAATATGAAAAAAACCGCATCGGATAAACTGACGCTTGAACTTAAAAATAGAGAGTTGACAGGCAAGAAAGCTAAAAAATTGAGAAAAGAAGGATTAATATTGGCTAATATTTACGGACCCGAATTTAAATCTCAATCGGTAAGCGTTGACTCAAAGGTTTTTGCTAAAACTTACAGGACTGCCCGTGAAACCGCCGTAGTCTATCTCAAACTGAATAAAGACGAAATTCCGGTTCTTATTAAAAACATCCAAAAACACCCGGTAACCGACATGATTTTACACGTCGATTTTAGAAAAATTGACCTTAAAAAGAAAATCCAAACCGGGGTCCCGATAAAAGTCGTTGGCGCCTCAGAAGCTGTTTCTCAAAAAGCTGGAGTTCTCCTTATTCAATCGGAAACTATTTTAGTCGAAGCTTTACCGCAAAATATTCCCTCTCATATTGAAGTTAATATAAGTATTATTAAAGACATTGGTCAGGAAATAAAAGTCGCTGATCTAAAAAAATCTGACCGGTATGAAATCAAGACTTCTCCTGAAAAAGTAGTCGTTTCAGTCGTCGAACACAAAGAAGAAAGTATTACACCAGACACAACAGCCGCAGCCGCTCCTGAAGTAATCACCGAGGCTCCTGTCGAGGACGAAGAAGGAGCACCAGCCAAAACAGGAGAAACAGCCGCGACCCAGGAAAAAGGCAAACCGACCGAAATCAAACCGGAAGCTAAAGGCAAACCCTCAAAGCCGGAAGGAAAACCAGCCGAAAATAAACCAGCAACTCCTGCTCCAAAGAAATAAAAATTTGATAGAATAAGTCCTATGACGATTATTAAAACTGAGTTTGCTTTGGCCTTAAATCAGGTGGCGACCGAAAGAGGCATTTCGCCAGATGATGTGATTGCTTCTATAGAAGCGGCTGTCGTTGCCGCTTATAAAAGAGAATATCCTCAATCAATTGACGACGAAATTACTACTAAAATAAACAAAGACAGCGGCGAAGCCAAAATTCTTAAAGATGACAAAGACATTACGCCACCAGGATTCGGTCGCATCGCTGCTCAAACTGCCAAACAGGTCATTTTGCAAAAAATTAGAGAGATTGAGAAAAAAACCGTCGCCAGCCATTATAAGTCCCAGATTGGCACGATTCTCAAGGGTCGGGTCATCCGCTATGACGGTTACAACGCCTATCTCGATATTGGCAAAGCAGAAGCTCTCCTTCCCAAAGAAGAACAGATTAGAAATGAACATTATCAAGTCAATGACAGTTTGATCGTCTACCTAAAAGAGATCGCTGACGATAAATTTGGCAATCCGAGAATAATCGTCTCCCGGTCCAACTCCCGCTTAATTGAAGAACTTTTCAAACGTGAAGTCCCGGAGGTCGCCAACAATACGGTCGAAATTAAAAAAGTCGCCCGAGCTCCAGGTGAAAGAGCTAAAATCGCTGTTTTTTCTTCCCAAGGTGGAGTTGACCCTGTTGGCGCCTGCGTAGGCCAAAAAGGCGTCCGCGTCCAGACTGTCACAGATGAATTGGGTGGAACGGAAAAGATCGACATCATCCAATGGAATCAAGACAAAAAATTGTTTTTGGCAGCAGCTTTATCGCCAGCTAAAATAACTCAGGTTGAAATTGATGAAACTACTAAGAGAGCTAAGGTCACCGTCGACAAAAAAGAAGCTCCTTTGGCGATTGGAAAAGGCGGTATCAATGTCAATCTAGCTTCACAGCTGGCCGGATTTGAGATCGACATCGTCCAGACTAAATCTAAAGAAGAAAACTAAGTTCAACCATTAAGTGCAACGGTTTTAGTAAAATACCGTTGTATGAAAATATCAAACTACAGACACCTAAACGAACATGATAG
>PFOE01000096.1 GCA_002792355.1 Candidatus Roizmanbacteria bacterium CG_4_10_14_0_2_um_filter_36_35
AAAGTCGGCGCGAACTTTCTTTTATCCGATAAAAAAGTGCGTTTTAGCTGGCAGGAACCGTACAATTTTTTGGCGGCGGAGGCGGGCGCCACCAAAAATTCGACTTGGTCGGAGTAGTGAGACTTGAACTCACGACCTCAGCGTCCCGAACGCTGCGCTCTAGCCATCTGAGCTATACTCCGAAAGAAATATAAAGATTAAATATCAAATATCAAAAAGATATCTATATTCTACCATTAATAGTTACGCTTCGCTAGATTTCTCGTCGCTTCGCTCCTCGAAATGACAGAAGGGAAACGGAGACGTTACGGGCGGGATTACTGTTTTCCTGTGGCGGGTTTGATTTCGGTGTGTTGCTGCTGAGCGGCTTTTTTTGGAGAGAAAATACTACGGCGGATTTTACCCATTGGAATCGGAGTGACTTCTTTTCTTTTCTTTTCTTCTTTTCTTTTCTTCTCCTCTTGAAGGTAGGCTTCCTGCCTTTTTTTCTCTATTTCTTTTTGCCGCTGTTCCATTAGAAGTCTTTCATCGCCCTGTTTCACCATCTGGAAAAGCCGGTTTCTCAAAGCCTCGGTTTTTAATTTTTCTTTGTCTTGGAATTTTTGCTTTAGTTTTTCGAAGTCTAAAGGTGTATGGTTGTTAGGGTTTTTGGGGGATTCGGGGGATTTGGGGTGTTGAGATTGCTTCGCTTCGCTCGCAATGACAGAGGATTTATCAAAAGGATTCAAAGTTTGGGCGACCGACTTAACGGTTTTTTTAGCGGTAGATTGACCGAGTTCAACGAGTTGTTCGAATGTGTCTTCGAGAATCTTACCTTTTGGCATAGTTTTAACTAATTCCTAACATTGTTTTAGCTTTTTTACTCATCTTTTCCATAGTCCAAGGCGGGTCAAAGGTTAAGTCAATGACGACCCCCTCTTTTTTTAATCCGATTTCTTTAAGTTTATTTTTTATTTCTCCTTCAATCATAGAAATTAACGGACAACCAGCCGTGGTCAGAGTCATGATTATTTTTACCCTGGATTTCTCCACTTTAATATCATATACCAGTCCCAGATCGACAATAGAAATATTAAGTTCAGGGTCAAGAACTTCAGACAGTTTCGATAAGACTGTTTTTTTTAATAGTTTCATTATTATTAAAGTATAACAACTGATATAATGAAAAAATATGAAAAACTATAAACTTCGCTTCGTTCCTCTTGGCGGCATCGTTGGCGTTACGAAAAACATGTACCTTTACGAACTGTATGAAGACGAACGTCTCAAGGACATTTTGATTGTAGACTGCGGAATTGGTTTTCCTCAAGAAAAAGAACTAGGAGTTGATTTCGTCATCCCTGATATCAGTTATTTAAAAAACAAAACACAGTATATTAGGGCAGTTTTATTAACCCATGGCCATGAGGATCATATTGGCGCTTTACCTTATCATTATCAGGAATTGGGAGCACCACCTGTTTATACCAGCAAATTGACTTCTATTTTTGTGGAAAATAAATTTAAAGAGCACGATAAAAAAATTTCCATTAACAGAGTTGACTTTGATAAAGAATATGTATTTGGCGATTTTAGAGTTTCTTTTATCAAAATGACTCACTCTATTCCCGATACGACTCATATTCTTATAAAATCTCCGGTTGGCACTTTTTATCACGGGCCGGATTTCAAGCTAGATCTAACACCGCCTTACGGATCACCTCCAGATTTTTTCAAAATTAATAAAGCCGGACATGATGGTATTTTATGTTTGCTTTCAGATTGTTTAGGAGCGGAACGACCGGGATTAACATTGTCAGAATCAATTGTCGGTCAGACTTTTGAAGACGAAATGAGAAAGACTAAGGGAAAATTTATTATGACGACCTTTTCCTCAAACATTTCTAGAATCAGACAGTGCGTCGAAGCGGCGATAAAATTTAATCGAAAAATAATCTTTTTGGGCCGGTCGATGAAAGAAGCAACCAAACTAGCCTCGGGTATAGGTTATCTACCAATCCCCGACTCTCTTTTTGCCCGAGAAGAAAGTTTAATGAAATTGCCGCCAAATAGAATCTGTCTAATTGCCGCCGGCTCCCAGGGGCAGTATAGTTCAGCCTTATCAAAATTAGCTGATCGACAAAACCCTTTTGTCAGAATCAAACCAGGAGATAAAATAATTTTTTCTTCTGATCCAATTCCCGGCAATGAAAACGAGGTTTACGGCGTGATTGAAGATTTGATTTCGCAAGGCGCCGATGTCGTCTATTCGGATATCGCTGAACAACTGCATTCGTCAGGCCATGGAAACCAGGAAGATTTGAAATTCTTGATTAGATTCACTAATCCATCTTTTTTCATTCCCATCGGCGGCTCGATCCGACACCAAAAACAATATGAAAATTTGGCAATAGAGCTTGGATATGAAAAAAACAAAGTCTTTGCTTTGCTTGAAGGTGAAACAGTCTGGTTTGGCAAAGGCATGAAAGCTTATAAAGGTCAAGTGGTGGAAACAAAAAATATCTATGTTGATGCTTATGGAGTCGGAGACATTGGTAATATTGTTTTAAGAGATAGAAAAACGATTTCTTCTGAGGGGGTAGCATTTGTTTTTTTAATAATTGACAACTTGGGAAGATTAGTGACTAGGCCAAGAATTGTTTCGCGGGCGTTTGTCTTTGAAAAAGAGGAAGATAAATTATATAAAAACGCAGTTGTCTTAGTTGAGAGGGTAATAAAACCAAAAGGTGGCAGGATTTTTGATCTTAATAAAATAAAAAGAGAGGTAATTAATGTTTTAGAAGAATTTTTTTATAAAGAAAAAGGTCGAAAACCCCTAGTGATAGTTGAAGTAATACAGTTATGAGTTCTCTTCCTAATAATTTAAAAAAAATAAGTCTATTCTTAGAGCGGTTACCCGGCATTGGTGAAAAAACCGCTAATAGATTGGCTTTTTATTTTTTGAGATTACCAGATGAAGATTTAAAAGATTTTGCTGAGAGTATTTCTTCTCTTAAAACTAAAACAAAATTTTGTAAAAACTGTTTTAATCTGACCGAAAATAATTTATGCTCTATCTGTGAAGACGGGAAACGGGATCGATCGGTGATTACAGTCGTTGAGACAGTTCTTGATCTGCTTTCCTTTGAGACTGGTAATATCTATAACGGAATTTACCATGTTCTCCACGGAAAAATCGACCCTTTGAATCATGTCGGACCTGATGATATAAGAATTAAAGAGTTATTAGAAAGAATTAAAGAGTTAACGGGTTCACCCATTCGACAAGCTCAGGGCAAGCGTGTTAACGGGTTAAAAGAAATAATCCTTGCTACTAATCCTGATATGGAGGGTGAAGTGACAGCAATGTATATTAAAGAAAAAATCCAAAATCTAAAATCCCCTTACAGGGTAAACAAAATCAAAATTACAAGATTGGCCTACGGACTTCCAATCGGGGCGAATCTTGAATATGCCGACTACATGACTCTCAAAAAAGCGATAGAGGGAAGGAATAAGTTTTAGTTCTTTAAAGTAAGTTTTTGATTTCGTGAGCGATCAGGGGGGCGATGGAAACTTCTTTTAATTGTGAAAATTCTTGAGAAGGCTTTAAAGCAATACTGTTACTCATAAAAATCTTTTCTATAGGGCTTTTAGCGAGAATTTCTTTTGCGTTAGGTGAAAAGTCGTGATGGACAATGCAAGCCAATACTCTTTTTGCGCCTCTCTTTAAACAAAATTCAGCCGCATGAACTAATGTTCCTCCAGAGGTAATAATGTCATCGACAATAATACAAGTTTTATTTTTTACATCTCCATAAAGATTTAATGCTTTTGATTGATGAATAACATTGAGATTCCGTCTTTTTTCAATAACAGCCACATCAACCTTATTACTATGGAAAAAATTTTCAGCAAAAATTTGAGCTCTATCTACTCCACCTTGATCAGGAGAAACGATCGCCACTTCCTCGGTATTTTTGTTATTTTTAAGATAATAGGCAACTTCCTGACCCAAAATATTAAATGCCGACAGATTTTTAAAAGTGATTGAAAAAATTCCTTCGGTGCCTTCATCGTGGAGATTAATTGTGTAAACAGCATTAAATCCAATTGTTTCCAAAAACCGAATGACGACATTTGTTGACACAGCTTCACCAGGAAGGTGTTCTCGGTTTTGTCTGGCGTAACCAAAATAAGGAATAAAAGCAATGATTTCTTTTGCTCCGTTTCGCTTTAAAGCATCAGCAAAGAAAAACAATTCCATTAAATGAGTATCGGTTGGGTTTGAAGTTGATTGGACGACAACACAAATAGCATTCTTGACTTTTTCTTTTATGCAAACGCGAACCTCTGAATTATCAAAATGAATGACTTCTGAATGAGAAAGAGGTAATTTTAACAATTGAGAAACTTCTTGAGAAAGTTTAGGATTGGCTGAGCCTGTAAATAATTTGAGCATTTTTTATTTCTGTTGGCTAGATATTTCTATCAACTTTCTTGCTGCTAATTCCTGAGTTTTTTTGACAGCTTCATTAACAGCGTCGGCGATCCGATTTTCAATAATGCCATCGACCTCAATTGATTCAATTACTTGGTCGCCGCGAAGGGTAACTTTAACACCGTTTCGGTCGACGATAACCTGTTCTTTTTGTAGAGCTGATTGCATCTGTTGAGCCTGTTGTTGCAATTTTTGTAAGTCGCCAAGACCTGATAAAGGGTTAAACATAATAAAACTAATTAACTATTAATTAAGATCCCTCGCTTCGTTCGGGATGACGAGGGGTGATACATTATAGAATTCCGTTAAAGCAATCTCAAGCGGAAGTGATTCAATAGGAGTTGATCGCAACAATTGATATGCTTCCATAAGGAGCTTAATCAATCGACTAATTTCAGAAAAAGTTAAATCAGCAGTTTTTTCGTCTTCTATTTTTACCCCTTTTTTGATAAGAAGTTGAATTCTTAATTCTTCAAGTATATCTTCAATTAAATTTTTAAAATTTCCTCCATTTTGAGAGAACTCCTCAACCCACTCATATGTTTTCTTGGCGTTTTTAGCCTCGATAATTTCAAGAAGATTGCTTTTCCCTCTAATCCCTAAGAAAACCTCAAGTTTTTCTACTGATTTTATCTTTTGCATCGAGACTTCTTCCAAAATCTTGGCAGCATCGCGGAAAGAATAGTCGCTATGTTTTGCGATTAATGAATAAAAATCATTTTGATAATTTAGTTTTTCTTGAATAGTAATTCTTTTTAACATCGAAATAATATCCTTTTGTAAACCTTTGCCAAAATTGACTTTGACACAGCGAGAGACAATTGTTTTTGGCAGTTTTTCTAAATTGGTTGTTGCCAGAATAAAAATAACTGTTTCCGGCGGCTCTTCGAGAGTTTTTAGTAAAGCATTAAAACCGTCAGTGGTAATCATATGAGCTTCATCGATGATAAAGACACGATACTTCCCCGACATAGGCAAAAAAGAAGTTTCTCTAATTAAATTTTTTACTTCCTCAATACCTCTATTTGAGGCGGCGTCCATTTCAATAACGTCGGTAAATGATGAAGAAGCAATAGCAAGACAGTTAGCGCAGTGATTACAAGGCTCGATGGAACTACGTTTAAAGCAGTTAACAGCTTTAGCAAAGATGCGAGCGGTCGATGTCTTACCGGTTCCTTTTTGGCCGACAAAAAGATAGGCATGTGGAAGATTCTTAGACTCTAGGATTTTTTTTATTTGATCACGAACTCGAGAGTTGTCAAGTTCAGCAATAGTTTTTGGACGATACTTCAAGTAAAACATATTATTTTAATAAATTATCTATCCCGTGTTTAATAAGCGTCATTATCGTTTCTTCAACTCTACGATTGCGTTCAGCTGCTAGCAATACAGCTTGCGGGTAGCAAATGACTATCTCACCAAGCAGTACTTCCTCGTCCTTATTTTTTTCATCATAAGTAAAGGACAAAACGGGTAATGTTTCACTCTCTTTTTTATAGGTTTCGGATAGCTTTTTCATTTTATTCCTTCCCACAAAAATGAGATTAACAATAATTGTTTCAGAAATTCCTTTAGCAACTAAAATATCGGAAACTAATTTCCTAATTCGGCTCCGGTCTAGTTTATAGCGGGAAGAAGAAATTACATTAATCATATCTTCTGTACATTTTTGTTTTTCTAGCATAACGATTTTTTCTTCTTTCTTTTTCTTCTTCTTTCCGAACGATTGAGGGCTTTTTATAAAATTGTTTCTTTTTAAAGGTGGTAACGATATCCTCATTGATGAACATCCGAGAAAATTTTCGGAAAAGAGCATCTTTGGTTTCGCCTTTTTTTTTAGTGATGACAACCATAATATTACTTACGCCTCCCCCCTTACAAAAATTCGAAATTCTAATTTCGAAATTCGAAACAAAGTTTAAATATTAAATATTAAAAAATTAAAATTTGTTTAGGATTTCGGATTTCGTGCTTCGGATTTAATTCTATTATACACTTTTTATGATTTCAATGAGTCTTTTTAAAGATAAAGAAGATGGAATAAAATTAGGGTTTTTTGATGATGAATTAAGAAGCATATTGCCTGAAACGTGCAAGAACCAAGTTCCCTTTTTATCGTGTTTAAGTATTTCCAAATAAAGAGGTTTTAGATCGAGTTTTTTATCAGGAAGGGTTTTAATTCTAACATTGCCTTTCTCCGGATCCTTTTTGGCTACTAGAAAATAACCCATTTTCAAGGCTAATTTGATAGTTTCTTCGTTTCTAGTTTCGATAACGATTGATTTTCCCCATTTTGATCTAAAAACAAAACCTTTTTTTATTTCAGTTTCAGCGTTAACTTTTTTGACAAAAATATTTAAAATGGCGTCAAGAAATGGAAACACCGTTTCATTGATAACTAAATCGTTTTTAAGTATTGATTTTAAGCCTGCCTCAATAATTTTATGAAGCATAAACTCGTAATGATCAGAGACGGGTTCAGGAAAATACACTTCTCCAAAATGGTCAAAGGCAGTGATTTGAGCAGTCATTCTTTCCAGGGGTTTTATATAGATTTTTTTTAAATGATTTTTTTCTTTTAGATAAGCAAAAATAAGCTGAGAGGCTGAAGTATAATCACTTGTTTGATGGTGATCGAAGCGACTCATGCCGGTATCGACATGAATGATTTCGAGGTTATTGTCAGGTAGTTCATTATTTAAGGTAGAACCGGCCGGAACAAATTTGATTTCTGCCTCACTCCATCCCGGCAAAAAACGCCTGATTAACCAAACAGAAGTTATCGAATCGATATCGGGGGAAAGATGAGAGACAATAGTTTTCATAATCTTCCTATTATATCATCAAGCGCAAGTAATTCGGTTTTTTTATCAGTTCTTTTTTTGAACTCTACTTGATTATCTGTTCTTTTAGATACCACCAACCTAATAGGTATGCCAATTAAATCAGCATCGGCAAACTTTTCTCCGGCAGTTACCTCTTCCCTATCGTCAAAAAGCACATCAACATTCTTATCTAATAGTTCTTTATAAACTTTAAAGACTTTTGACTTTATAGACTTATCTT
>PFOE01000046.1 GCA_002792355.1 Candidatus Roizmanbacteria bacterium CG_4_10_14_0_2_um_filter_36_35
TAACGAATGTAAACTACTGTAGTAGGGGATAAAGGTCCGACGTTACGTCGGACTTGATAGTACCCTGCTAGAAAGGGGCCGCTAACTGCGTGCCAGAAGCGTCGGTAATACGTGGGCCCCGAACATTATCCGGTTTTATTGGGTGTAAAAAGTAGTGTAGGTGTCCTGTTAAGTTTTGCTTTAAATACTGTAGCTTAACTATAGGAAAGGGTAAAATACTGACAGGATTGAGTTATCTTTAGGGAGATTGGAACTCAAGGAGGAGTAGTGAAATGCGTTGATACCTTGGGGAACACCAGTGGCGAAGGCGAATCTCTGAAAGATAACTGACACTGAGACACGAAAGCTAGGGGAGCGAAGCAGATTAGAGACCTGCGTAGTCCTAGCCTTAAACCATGCTTGCTAGCCGCATTTTTTCACCTTCGGGTGAAGGAGTGTAGCGAAGGTAACCCGTTAAGCAAGCTACCTGGGGAGTACGACCGCAAGGTTAAAACTCAAAGGAATTGGCGGGGAGGCACACAACCAGTGGAACATGTGGTTCAATTCGATACGAACCGAAAAACCTCACCAGGGTTTGACATACTACCGTTTATTCCGCTAGAAATAGTGGGAAATCCGCAAGGATGGTAGCACAGGTGCTGCATGGCTGTCGTCAGCTCGTTCCGTGAGGAGTGCCCTTAAGTGAGACAACGAGCGCAACCCCTATCTTGTGTTAAATCTGTCACAAGACACGGTCCCGACTTAGTCGGGAAGGAAGGAGGGGCAGACGTCAAGTCAGCATGGCCCTTATACCCTGGGCCACACACATGTTACAATGGGATGAGCAACGGGCTTTGCCAAACGGTAACGTTGAGCAAATCCCTCAAACCATCCCTCAGTGGGGATTGAGGTCTGCAACTCGACCTCATGAACGCGGAATTGGTAGTAATCGCGGATCAGTCATGCCGCGGTGAATACGTTCTTGCCTCTTGCACACACCGCCCGTCAAGCCAACAAAGTCGGGGATATTTGAATCTTACCTATGGTAGGAGAGAATATCATCGGCGATGGGGGTTAAGTCGTAACAAGGTAACCGTTTTGGAAGAAGCGGTTGGATCACCTCCTTTCTAATTTTTTTCTTAAGAAAAAAATTAGTCCGTCCTGTTTTTTTAACAGGAATGACTTAAAACAAATTTCCTAGCCCGTTTAATAAACTAAATTTTATAGAGGTCGAGATCATCAAGAGTAATCAATCCCTCTATGTGTTTCTGATCGTCAATAACCGGTAAAGCATAGAGTTCATATTTTAACATTTTTTTAATAACAATTTCTTTAGGAGTGGTAAGATGAACAATAATGACATTTTGAGTCATAAATTTATAAACAGGAGTGTCTAAATCCTGCATCAGAAGATTGTGAAGACTAAAAACTCCTATTAATTCTCGTGTTTTATTGACGACAAAAATATAATCTAAAGAAGAAAAATCTGCTGTTTTACTGCGAACTTCATCTATGATTTGACGAACGCTATCTTCAGGTCTGACAACAAGAAATTCGCTGGTAATCAGATCTCCGATTGGATTTTTTGAAAGTTCGAGGAGATGAAGGATCTTTGTTTTAGTTTCTGCATCGAGAAGGTTAATTATTTCCTCCTTCTTATTTTTCGACAATGTTAAAAGGACATCAACGGCTTCGTTAGGATCGATGAAAGTTAAAAATTTAGCTGCTTTTTCCGACCGGAAACTTTTAAATAACGCTGTCTGATAGTCGATATTTAAGTTGTTAATTACTTCGGCAGCTTTTTCTGTATCAAGTATTTTTAAAAATTTTCTCGCATTGATAACATTGGTTTTTTCAAGATAATCGGCCAAATCTTCAGGCCTGACTTTTTGCAGTTTCTCTTCTTTTTTTCTAAGCTTGACTTGACCGCGAACCAACTCTAATGGTTGAATATCGGCCCATGATAAAAAATTAGAGGTTATCTTTATGTTAAAAAACCTAATTAGTTTATAAAAATTATCGACTCCGAGAAACCTAATTCTTCTTGCTAATCCTAAAATACCAATATCGACTCCGGCAATGGTTAGTTTTTCTTTATCTTGATTTAATATTACATCGTTGACGCGAACAATTTTATTGCCTTTAAGATCAATGATTTGTTTATCAAGAAGGTTTTTTACCAAAAATAACTCGTTTTCTTCAAGATATGTAGAAAGAAACTCTTTTTCTATGGTTAAACAATTGTTTATCTTTTGCAGATAATCAATGGAAATAATCAGCTTTTGACCGGAATGACTACGAACAACTATTTTGGTAACTAGGGGATTTTCAGAAACTAAAAAAATAAGATCTTCGAGACGGCCAATAATGATTTTATCCTCTGTATAGACTTTTTTTCTTGCCAGTTCGGAAAAGTAGAGCATAAGGTTATTATATAAAACAATAAAACAATATGCTATAATTTTTAAGTTTTAGAGCGCTCTTAGTTTAACGGCAAAACAGTTCTCTGATAAAGAACAGAGCGATGGTTCGACTCCATCAGAGCGCACCACGAGAGGACTCGTAGCTCAGCGGTTTAGAGCATCTGATTTACATTCAGAGGGTCAGAGGTTCAAATCCTCTCGAGTCCACATTACGAGTCAGACACAAGACAAATTGATTGGGAACAGCGAAAGCTGGCGCTAGCTTAGGGTTCGAAAAGCCTTTAAAATGGTAAGAAACGCCTTCAGGATAAATCAGCCTCTGAACTCTTGGTTTCTTTTCCGGCAGAGCGTCAGACCATTCCTTATTAATAGTTCGAATAGCTTCTAATCCTTCATCAAGAAGCGAATCAATATCAAGCTCTTTATTATTTGTGTTGTCTAACGATTGTTGAAGCATTAAAATTTTCTTTTCGTAATCGGATAAAAGTTCTTTCAAGGTTAAATCGGGAATAATTCCTTTTGCTCCTTTCTCGGCTGCTGTTATTTTTTCTTTTTTCAGCCGGTCGAGCTCGTCAATCTGTTTTATATAATCACCCTTAAAATCTTTTTGTCTTTGGTTATACCGATCAATAAAGATTTCCTTGAATAGAGGAAGATATTTTTCTTTTGGCTTAGTTTTGCATAAATAAGCAATAAATTCTTCATGAAGATCACCAAGTGATAACATTTTGGCGTATTTTTTACAACTTTTATTTACACAGTAATAATAAGCGTAGTGTTTACCGGTGTGACTTTTGGACCAGCCGGCGGTTAAAGGATGATGACAAACACCGCACAAAGTAAACCGTCTTAAAGGAAAATCAGGATGTTCGATTAATCGTTTGTTAATCGAGTGGTTGCTTTTACATTTCTGTATCTCCTGGCATTTGTTCCATAGTTCCATTGAGATTAAAGGTTTGTGTTTCCCCGGTGTCAGTTTTCCATGCTTGGGTTTAAGAAGACCAATATAAAAAGGATAGTTCAAAATTCTTTTAATCTCCTGTTTCATGAAATGAAATCTTTTGGTTTTATAGTTTTTGACAATCCGAGTATTCATTAAATTCGAAAGAGATGAAAATGTATATACGCCCAAAGAGTAAAGCTTGAAAATATCAATAACGTCTTGATAACAGCTTGTGTCCCAAACAGCCGGAGCCAGATGACCGTTTTCGGTTTTATTTGATTTATAACCTAATGGAATCTGCCACGGCCACAAACCTTCTTCAACCCGCCGGTACATGCCGTTTGTCACCCTTTCTTTTCTTATTTCATTGTCATATTGGTTAAAGTTGGCTACCATTCCCTCAAACAGTTTTCCGGCAGGTGTTTCATCTATAGTTTCGGTGGCCGATCGTAAAACAATATTTAACTTTCGCAGCTCCTCCCTTAAAGTCAAATGCTGCAAAGTATCGCGAGCAAACCGGTCGAGTTTATAAACCAGTAAAATCTCGAACTTATCTTTATGTTTTTTGCAGTAACGAAGTAAATCAATAATCCGCTCGTAATTATCGCTTTTGGCCGAGACTGCCTCCCGTTTTTGAATATCAAATATCTCCAGTTTTTCTCGTTCACAATAACTTCGGCAAATTGATTCTTGAGTCGAAAGACTGGTATTATCAATCTGCCGATCACTACTGGTTCGAAGATAAATGACTACTTTTTTCATATTTTTCAATATTCAAATAGCCGCCCCGGTTGAGTACAAACCCTTACGGATCTGTCCGAGACGGCTATTAAAAAACCGTAAGGTCAGTTTGTACTCGTTTATAAGTATCACAATTTTAAATATTAAAATCAACTGCTAACGGTCGAATTTTCGTGAACGTTTGTATCAATCCATTTCATATCTTCTATGGTCAAGGAACTAAATCCCATTTCCTCTTTTATTTTTTTATACTCCTCTTCTGATTTTAAAGAATTACATCTATCCTTATATGAACTTATATCTGATATAGACGAAACTGTTTGCTTGTGAGCAAACTTTTGAGGCTGATTATCGGTATTCTCTTTAGAGATATTTGTTTGCTTATGAGCAATCAATTTTTGCTCTGAAGCAAATTCATTTTGCTTGTGAGCAATATAATCGTAAT
>PFOE01000080.1 GCA_002792355.1 Candidatus Roizmanbacteria bacterium CG_4_10_14_0_2_um_filter_36_35
GTCCTCCTAGCCACGCGGCAATAAAAAGAGAGGTAGGAACATCTAAAATTGACCGGGAAATAACCCAAAATCCAATCAAAGCAAAAGTAAGAATACCCGAAGCTAAACCATCAAGTCCGTCTGTAATATTGACGGCATTGGCAAAAGCAACAATAACAAAAGAAGAAAACAGAATATAAATATAACTTAAGTTAAAAACGCCAAAAAACGGTACGTGCATAAACTGAATTTTAAGGTCGTTGAAAAGCCAATAAGAAATCACCAAAGAAAGAATCACCTCGATAATAAACTTATGACGCATTCTTAGGCCGAAAACCCGTGTCTTGCTCAAAAGGAATATTTTATTCAGATCGTCATAAAGACCCAAAAATCCAAAAGAAATAAATGTAAAAAGAATTATTTTTATTTCCGAAGCTATCGATGGATAATTAGTCAGGATTTTTTTTTGAAAAAACCAATACATAAAAATAAAAAGAGCAAAGACAAAAACTGTCGTTGCTAAAACTAAAATACCACCCCCAACCGGTGTTCCTTTTTTATGCTTATTAAACTTATCAAAAATAGGTGTCGGCTTATTAAAAGCGTCCTTGGTCTTTTGAGAAGCTCTCTGAAATTTGAGATGGTAAAGAAAATCAATAAACGGTACTATCAGGAAAAAATTCAAAACAAAAGAAGCAAAAACGGCAAATAGATAGATTGATGTCATAGACCTAAAAATTTTGGTACAAAAATAATAAGAGCAATGATGGTAGCGCCGATAGAGTAAATCAGCATCGCTGCCGCAGCAACATCTTTGGCAATTTTGATATCTTCTCTAATTTTTCTATCGATGGCGTCAGTCGTCTGCTCAAATCCAGTGTTAATAGTCTCTATCACCAAACCAACAGTAATCAAAAAAATAATCAGTAAAAATTCAAGATAGCTTATCTTAAAAACGACCGAGGCAATAATAGATATAATTGATAATAAAAGATGGGTCCGATAGTTTGGTTGGGTTTTTAAAGCCCAAACCAAACCGTCAACAGCGTGTCTTACAGAAATGGTATGTTGTTTAAGCATTAAAGATTTTTTGTAAAACTTTGGCGACTTTTTGCGAATCGTGTCTTAAAATACTCCGATATAGAATATCAGCGGAAATCGGTTCAACCTTCTTATTATCCACTAAGTCATTTTTAATCATCTTGTAACCGTTTTTTTCATTTAGGTCATTATTAACTTCTCTTTCATTATACTTCTTATACGATTCTAAAATGTCAGAAGACAAGGAAGCGTTGTTTACTAAAATATAATCAGGGTCTCTTCCGAGATATTTTTTCAAATCCCGCCTGTGATCAGAAGCTTTGTAGTTGGTAGTTTGGCCTGATTTTGTCATTAGATTTAAAATATAGATGATCTTTGTTTTGCTGTCCATAATCGCTTTGCTAATCCCCTCGACAAGGAGAACGGGAATAATGCTCGTGTAAAGATCACCCGGTCCTATAATTATAAAGTTGGAATTTTTTATAGCTTCAATGGCTTTGGCATTGGCAGCTCCTCTTGGCGTCAGATAGGCCCGTTTAATTCTTGAGGACTCGGTATGATTTTCGTCAATAAATCCCTCTCCTGTAACAATTTTTCCGTTTTCATACTCAACCGCCAAATTGACTTTATCGAGAGTCACCGGAATGACCTTGCCTTTTGTTTTTAAAACATACGAAGCTGTTTCTATCGCTTCATCATAAGAATTACTGACTTTCTCCAAAGTGGCCAAAAAAAGGTTGCCGAAGTTATGACCTTTAAAATCGCCGTTTTCAAATCGGTATAAAAAAAGTTTTCTCCAAAGAATAGGCGCTTCAGATAAGGCCACTAGGCACTGACGAAGGTCGCCGGGCGGCAAAACTCCCAACTGATCACGAAGACGTCCTGTAGATCCTCCTGAATCCATCATCGAAACAACAACAGATAGATCCAAAGGATATTTTTTTAATCCGGATAAAACGACAAATGTCCCTGTACCACCACCAACAACAGTAATTTTTTTCATACTTTTAAGTTAATTTTCTCATTTCCATTATCTAAATAGACTTTATCTTTTAAATCATGTGTGACGACTTCTCCCGGCCCAATCCAGGTTTTTTTGCCAATTTTAATTCCCGGAGCGAGGGTAGCGTTGACGCCGATTTTTGACTCCTGACCGATAATAGCACCTAATTTCGACAAATTAGTGTTAGAAACAGTTTCTCCGTCAAATCTCAGATTGGCAGTCACTGCCTGAGCTCCTATCATAACCTTATCATCTAAAATAGAATCACCTATGTAGTTACGATGAAGAAAGACTTTATTACCGATATATGATCTAGCGACTTCGGTATAAGAACCGATTAAGCAGTCTTCTCCAATTTGACTTTCTCTCACCAGTGAATAATCACCAATAACGCTGTTGTTTCCGATGAAAACAGGTCCAGTAATCTTGACAAAATCACCCACTCTAACATTGTTTCCAATAATAACCGGCCCGCTAATAAAGGCTTTTTTAGAAATATGAGCCGAAGAAAAAATTTTACTTGTCTTAATACTATTTAAAAACCATTTAAGCATTGTTAAAAGATGCCAGGGATATTTAAGAGTCACCCAATACCCATCATAAAGAAAATAATCTCTATCAATTGACGAACTCAGTAGCTTGTTAATCGCCAGTTCATAATGATTATCTTCTTGAGTTTTAACTGATTCTATAGCTCTAATCAAATTATCAAATTCTGAATAATAATGAACTACGAGGTTGTAAATCATTGAAGGAACTCTGTCTTTCCCGGGTTTTTCAATTATCTCCTTAAGCTTATCATCGTCATCAAACTTAAAATAACCACCTGGAAAATATTCATTGAGTTTTTTTCCTAAAAAGATTATTTTATTTTTAGGAGGAGAAAATTTTGTAATATTATCAAGTACGGAATAATTATAAATATCGTTAGCATTAACAATCAAAGTTTCGCCTCTAACTAAATTTTTTGCAGATATTATTGCTCCTGCTTGACCATCAACATCTTTCTGAGTAACAACTTGGCATTTAAGTTGTCTCACTAAGTTCTCAATCAATCGGTTGATGGCAACGGCGTTGGCCTTGCTGACAATAATGGTGATTTTTTCGCAATACTTAGACAATGACTCTATCTGATAGAGAATTAAAGGTTTACCCAAAAATGAAATAAAATTTTTTTCTCCAAGCGGCCAAAACCTTGTGCTATCACCTCCGGCCAATATTAACCCGTTCTTTATCTTCCTCATATGGTTATTCTATCAAATAAACCAATTTATCGGAAGTTTATATTAAAAAGGATCATCCTTATAAGGTCTGACCTTATAATGTATGTCCCTAATCCAAAAGCAGCCTTCTGTAAAGATCACTTTCTTCTTCTGACTTTTCTTTATAACCTTCAATAAAACCTTCATATGAACTGAAAGAAAAACCTTTAGTTTGTTTAAAGTAAGATAGAATATATTCCTTATTTAACCATTTAGGGCCATTTCCTTTTATATAAACAGGGTAACTGGACCAAGGATAATCTACTAAATTCTGACCTTTCTCTAATTCCTCCTGAGCATTTAAATGAATATATCTACATAAATGTAATAAATACTCCTTTTTGTCTATCAGAATCGCTTTATATCTTCCTTGAAATAACGGACCAACTCTTTGATATTTTCTATTAAAATATTTGACATACTTTGTGATCAAACTTTGCATAAATATTTCCATACTATTCTTTTCTACTTGTTTAATTTCTAAATGAAGATGGTTTGGTTTAAGAATATAACTTAAGACTTCGATTTTTTTATAAAAGTTGTTTAACAAAAGTAAATGAGCTATTCTATTATTCTTATCATCTTATGTTAAATTAAAATAACTTTTGATTTTGTTAATTGAGTCCACTTTAGGAAGAAGATATAAATTTAGATACGAAAGGAAAACTCTATGATCCTGTTCATCTAAAAAAATTAGTCTTTTTTCTACCCCTCGATTGTAGACATGATAAAAACCGTTTTCTATATATGTTTTAATTACGTTTTTTCCTGGCATATTAAGCTTATTAAGGTCTGACCTTATAAAGTATGTCCTTATTAAATCAGATGTTTGAATATATGTCTATAGACTATACGCTACAAAATGATAGGTTTAGGTTAATTTGGCAAGATAATTTCTTCGATATGTAACGTTTTTAATTAGGCTAAAAAAAATGACTATTTAAAAAAATTTTTCTATTTCCTTTAATGATTTAACTAGATAATCAAAACTAATATTTTTAATTTTTTCTTCAGAATAGATTTCTCGATTCTCTTTAGGATAAAATAAACATGTTTTAGAACCAGCCGCCTTACCCATTAAAATATCGCTTTCGGCATCACCAATTACCAATATATCTGTTGGTAAAACGTTAAATTTTTTCGCGACCTGATAAACTGCTTCGGGATCAGGTTTTGCTTTCTTTACGTCGTTAAAACTGATTATTAAATCAAAATAATTTTTTAAACTAAATTTGTTAACGATAAATTCTACATAATCACTAAATGCGAAGCTGACGATTGCTGTTTTTATTTTTTTACTTCTTATAAAATTTATTAACTTAATAAAACCATTAAATAACTTAACTTTAGTAAATACTTTATAAATATTTTCTAAATAAATTTTTTTAACTTCATTGAACTTATCAGGAATGCCCCAATTTTTACATTGATCTATTAGTTTTATAGGAAAATTTTTAATAATCTCTTCTCGTGTCAAATTAAATCCAAAATGTTTATACGTAAGATCGTAAGCGGTAATATATAAAGATAGAGTGTCAACAATTGTTCCATCCATATCAAACACTACCGCTTTCATATCTTTTTAATCTCTCCACCTAACTTCCTGACTTTTTCCACAAAATCTTCATAACCGCGTTCAAGGATAGAAACACCGTTAACAATTGATTCTCCATTGGCGATTAAAGCAGCGATTGCCAAACTGGCGCCGGCGCGAAGATCAGCTATATTTAAAGCTCCAGTGTGAAGCTTGACCGGTCCTTCAATTTCAATTATCTGACTGTATTTTTTGTTTTTCTTATAGTTAAAAAAGTATAAATTTTCTGGGTCAGAGACTTTACTTTCGACAAATTTTATTTTTGCTCCCAATTTTTTTAATTCTTCAACATAAGAAAATCTGTTTTCAAAAACCCGTTCGTGTATAGTTGATTTACCTTGAGCTTGAGTCATCAATACCGCCCAATTTGGCTGCCAATCAGTCATAAAACCAGGGTGAGGTGAAGTTTCCACATTTATAGGCTTCAGAGAGTTAACGTAACCAAAATACGAGTTATCTTTATTTATTTTAACTTCAACTCCGGCTTGCTTTAACTTTTCAGCAAAGATACCGATTGTGTCTACCGACAAATTATTTAAAGTAATATAGCCTCCTGTTGCCAGCGTCAAACAAATATAAGTCACCGCTTCGTTTCTATCGGGAATAATTTTAAAAGGTTTATTAAACTTCAATTTATCAACTCCTTCTATTTCAACTCTGCCATCTATTTTTTTTATCTTGGCCCTGCTTTCATTTAAAAATTCAATTAAATTATCAATTTCCGGTTCATTGGCGCAATTTTCCAGAACGATTTTGTCTTTCCCAAAAACAGAAAGCATAATCAATAGTTCTGTTCCTGTATGACTTGGTTTTACAAATTGATAGTGACCTTTTGGTTTATTAACCATCTTTGCTTCATAATAACCGGTTCTTGAATTATATTTAACCTCAATTCCGAGGCTTTTCATCCCATCAACAATTCTGTCGATCGGGCGGGCACCGATCCGGCAACCCCCTGGATTGGGAACAAAACAGTTGGCAAATTTGTGTAAAAGTGGAGCAAAAAGCATAAAAGAAGCCCTGATTTTTGAAGCAAATAACAAATCCACTTTATTCTTGGCTAAATATGTAGGATTGATCTCAACGACATTTTTATCGATAAAGTCAGCCTTGGCGCCCAAAGATTTTATTAACTGAAGAAGCTCAGTAACGTCATTAATCCGAGGGATATTTTCTAAAATAACTTTTTCATTATAAAGCAAAGCGGCAATAATCATTTTAAGAGCCGCATTTTTTGCCCCTGATAGTTCTAACGTTCCTGTTAATTTTTTTCCGCCCTTGATAATAAATGAATCCTCCATACTTAAAATTTCAAATGATAAATTTCAAATTTCAAATCAATTACAAATAATAAATTTTTAAATATTTAAACATTTGTTATTTATATTATTATTACTTCTTCCTTCAATTCCACCCCAAATTTTTCCTTAACCCTATTTTTAATTATACTTAAAAGCTTTATCATGTCTTCACTTCTGCCTTTTCCTTTATTGATAATAAAATTAGCATGGATTGGAGAGACAGAATAATCACCGACAGCAAATCCTTTTAATCCAGCTTTATCAATTAAGTAACCAGCAGAAATCTTTCCTGGATTTCTAAAAAAACATCCGCTTGAAGAAACACCAAAAGGCTGGGTTTTTTTTCTATATTCTAGAACCCAGGCGGCTTTTTCTTTTAATGTCTTAGAATCGGTTTTTTTAAGTTTAAAAATTCCTTCGAGTACAATTTCTTTTGTTTTTTGTAAAATTGAATAGTTATAAGCAAATTTAAAGTAACTTCTATTAACTTTTTTAACTTGTCCGTTGTTATCGATAAGATAAGCGTATAAAAGATTGTCGCCAAAATAAATCGCCGGCTTGGTCCACTTTGAATTCATATAAATGGCTCCGCCAACTGTTCCTGGAAGACCCTGATGATATTCAAACCCCTCCCAACCGACGGTAATCGATCTGGCAACGAGCAAAGAAACTGGATAGCCTGATGAAACTGATATGATAACGCTATTCTTGCTTTCATATAAAAGCTTTAAATCAAGATAATTATTCTTTAACACCAACCCAGGCAATTTCTCTTTTGTAATGGCTAAATTGCTTCCCCCGCCAAGCATAAACAATGATAGTTTATTTTCTAAAGAATATTTTTTAGCATTTATCAAATCTTCTCTCGTCTTTGCCTCCAAAAATAACTCTGCTTTTACATGATTTCTTAAAGTTAAAAAATTAGATAAATCTTTATTTTTTTTAAGATTTAAGTTTTGCTTGCCCGCCGAAGCCTTGGCGAAGGTGGGTAATTTGTTATTTATCATTTTTATTAGTTTATTTTTAAGCTTATAAACATTCCCTGCTCCCATGGTAAACACTACATCTCCTTTTTTTACAACTTTGTCCAATCGATTAATTAATTGGTCATCCGACTCGACAAAAAAAAGATTTGCTTTGTTTTTAACAATATCTTTCGAGTTAACTTTAAATTGATTTTTATTTTCTCTGGCTGAAGCAAAAATCGGCATGACAAAACCAATATCAGCTAAAGATAAACTATCTTTAAATTCTTTCAGCAAAAAATTTGTTCGCGAATAAGTATGAGGTTGAAAGATAACTATAATCCTTCTATCTTTAAATCTAGCTTTTGCCGATTCAATTGTGGCCTTTATTTCATTTGGATGATGAGCATAATCATCAAATAAGTAAATGTCGTTTTTTTTATAAATTAATTCAAATCTTCTTTCTGCTCCTTTAAAACCAACGATAGCTCCTTTTATTTCTTCAACTTTATGGCCTAATTTTATAAGTTGAACAATAACAGCTGTAGCATTAGAGATATTATGTTTACCAAAAAGAGAGATAAAAAACGTCATTCTGGCTTGTCCAGAATCGTTGTTAGATTTTATTTTAAACTTCGATCCTTCTTCGTTTATTTCCCAATTAATAATTTGGTAATGAGCATTATTGGAAAAACCATATGTTGTAATATTTTCGGATTTTAATGTTTTACCTTGCCTGCCGGCAGGCAGGAAACATTGAAGTAAATTTTTATTATCAATATTTACTATCAATTTTCTATTATCAAAAAATTCTAGGAAGGCTTTTTTTGTTTCTTCAATATCTTTATAAACATCCGGGTGGTCAAAATCGATATTGACACAGATTATCCAGTCAGGATTCAATTTAAAAAACTTCGGCGTTTTATCTATAGGTGGATTTATTCCGTATTCGTCCGCCTCAACAATAAAGTATTTTTTTCCTTGAAGGTTTCCTCCTTGATGTTCCGAAAAAAAAGGAACACCAACAATATAGGACGGTTTTACTTTTAATTTATCTAAAGCATAACTTAATAGAGATGAAGTAGTTGTTTTTCCGTGACAACCAGCAACGGCAATCTTAATCTTAAAATCACTCATTAATTCACCTAAAAGTTGAGCTTGGGAAATAATGCTAATCTTTCTTTTTTTGGCTTCAACAACTAAAGGATTATTTAATCCTCCGTGAGCAGCGGAATACACTATTAAATCAATGTTTTTGAGAAGATTGTTGGAATTAAAACCTATTTTCCAGCTAATTTTATTATCATTGAGAAGCTTGTCAGTGATGAATTCTTCCTTGACATCTGTTCCATAAACCTTTTTCCCCATTTTTTTCAAAATTAACGCCAGATTCGCCATCGCCACGCCCTTTATTCCCACAAAAAATATATTTTCAGCCTGTTTTAGCATTCTAGACCTAATTATACTTTATTAACTCTTCATTATGAAGCTAAACATCTCTCCATACTGTTTGCCTTTTTTATCACGACGGAAGGAGAAAAAGCGATTTTTATCGCATTTGGTGCAAAAGGGAAAATAATCGATGTTTTCTTTTTTGATTCCTTTTTCCAACAAAAGCAGATAGTTTAACAAGGCTAAATTCAGATGTCTCTTTCCGCCTCGAAGGTGAAAGATTTTATCTGAATAACCATCAAATTCTTCTCTAAATTCATAGTAGCGTTCTTCGTCGATATTATAACAACATTCGCCTATGGATGGGCCAATCGCTACTTTGATTGATTCACTGTTTCCGCCTACCTCAATCATCTTCTTTACCATTTTTTGCACCATTCTCTTGACGCTGCCTCTCCAACCCTGGTGGGAAATACCAATGATACTATTTTTTTTATCACTAAAAATTATCGGCGAACAATCAGCTGTAACCACAGTTAAAACTACTCCAGGCTCTTTGGTGATTACACCGTCGGTTTCAGATATTTTTTCCAAATTCTCCTTTATCTTTGACTCAAATACTTCAATATTTACAGAGTGAATCTGTTCGGGAATAACTAATTTCTTATAAGTTAAATTATTGCTGCTAAAAAAATTTAAGATGTTTTCCAGCTTTCTACCATCACCTACGAGCTTTGTTCCAAAACCAGAAAAAAAACTGTTGTCATTTATTAAAGAGGAAGAAAAAATTTTTAAATTATCGTCGTATTTAATCATAGTAAAATCTCAAATGTCAAAACCCAAAACTCAAAACCAAAACTAAAATCTTAAATCCTCTTAATTAGTTTTTAGATTTAAGATTTGGATTTAACATTTAGGATTTGAGTTTTGAGATTGCGTTGCTAACGGCATCGTGTTCATTCCACGGGTATTCAGTTTTTTCGCGACACAAACTTTTTTCATGCGATTTACCTGTTAACACGACAATATCACCCTTTTTTGCCATTGCTATTGCTTTAGATATTGCCTGCTCTCGATTGACAATGACCTCATAAGGCTTATTTTTTATTCCTGAAGATATTTCTTGACAGATCTTTTTAGGATCTTCTGTGCGATAATCTTCTTCTGTCAGGATAATATAGTCAACATACTGGCTGCTAACTGTACCCATCAACGGCCTCTTGGTAAAATCCCTCTTACCGGCAGAACCAAAAACATGAATTAACCTTTCTCCTTTTTTCAAGAACTTTTTTCTTATTTCCGGGAGCAAATTTTCAAAAGCATTAGGAGTATGAGCAAAATCAATAATCACTTTGAAAGCTTTATCGTAAACCAATTCAAATCTTCCCTTAGGAAGTTTGAATATTTTCATTGCTTCTAATATTTGACTATTAGATAAACCTAATTGTTTACAAACCGTATAAGCCGCTGAATAGTTGTATTGATTAAATTTAGTTAAATTAGGAATATCTCCAACAATTTTTGCTTGCCCTTCGAAGCCCGAAGGGCGAAGTGGGGATATTTGATTTTTAATATATTTATATGAACGATCGCCTTTATTAACGATCCCTATTTTTGCCATCTTTAATAACTTTATTTTTGTATCTACATAATTTTCATAAGTCCGGTGATAATCCAGATGTTCATGAGTAATGTTTGTTATACACCCAATTTCATATTTGATTCCCCAGACTCTATTTTGGTCTAAAGCATGCGACGTAGTTTCTAAGACGAAATATTCATCACCGCTATCAGCAGATCGCCTTAAAAACTTCTGAAGTTCGAAAGGTGATGGCGTCGTCACATGAAAACCCGTATCGTATTCTTTACCGCCAATTGAGGCGTAGACTGACGATACAAAAGAAACTCGTTTACTATTACTTTTTAAAATGTGGGCGATTAAATGAATGGTGGTTGTTTTGCCATCAGTACCGGTTACACCTATAACTTTAAGTAGTCGACTAGGAAAACCATAATAGATATTAGCTATTATAGCTTGACAAAGATGATAAATGTTTTTCAGTTTTTGGAACATAATTATTGGCTTGGTGTTATGCCATAGTATACTATAAGGTCCTTAGTAATCTCGAAAAAAATCGGCGCTGCCGTCTCTGATCCCCAAGGAGAAGTCTTCGGTTCCTTGAGAATCACTAAAGCGATAAATTTCGGGTTGTCAGCTGGTGCAAAACCTATAAACGAAGCGTTGGTAAGAGAAGGGTCATAGTGACCTTGAATCGCGATTTGAGCCGTACCGGTCTTACCTCCGATTTTATAATCTTTGGGTTGATCCCATTTAGCCTCAGCATTTTCCACCGTCGAAACCAGCATTTTTTTTATCACTTCCGACGTAAAACTAGAAATTACTCTTCTTTCTATTTTTGGCTTAATTTTTATTTCTTTATTCTGAAAAACTATTTTATCAACAACATAAGGCTTCATTAGATATCCGCCGTTTATTAAAGAAGCAAAGGCCCGAATCATCTGAATTGGTGTCAGTGCAATTCCCTGTCCAAAGGTAACAGTAGAAAAATCTATCGGATACCAATTAGATTTTGGTTTAAAATAAGCGGAATTTTCTCCTTGAAGATCAATTCCTGTTTGCTCTCCAAACCCATATTTTTCCAAATATTGATAGATTTTATCTTTACCTAATTTTTCACCGACGTAAACCATGCCGACATTAGAGGACTTTTCTAAAACTCTCGTCATTGAAATCTTTCCCTCGTACTTATCGTTCCAGGTTTTAATTTGATATTCTCCAACCTGAACCGGACCTTTTTCATCATAACTATCTGTTGGTTTAATTTTCTTTTCTTCCAACGCGGCCGCCATAATTAAAGGTTTAAAGATTGATCCTGGTTCGTATAAATCAGAAATCGCTGGATTTTTAAAGAAGTTTTCGGAAAACTCGTAGTATTTATCCAAATCATAATCAGGTAAACAAACCGAGGATAGAATCGCCATGGTGTAAGGATCAGCAACTATGACGCATCCTTGCTTAGCTTGATAACGATTTAGCCCTTCGAGAAGTCTTTTTTTGACGATTTCCTGAACGGTTTTATCAACTGTCAAAATTAAATCTCTGCCGTCTTCTGCTTCAACTTTATTTTGTATTCCCAAAAAAATCGGACGGCCGATTATGTCTCGTTCTGAATCCAATAATCCCGGCAAGCCTGAAAGATCCTTGTCGTAAAAACCCTCGAGACCAAAATAACCGGTATCCTCTCCGTCTTTATTTTTACCAACAAAACCCAAAAGATGAGCCGATAAAGAAGCTTCTGGGTAAAACCGTTTCATCTCCTGATTAAAACCAACTCCAGCAATCTTAAGACTTTCTATCTCTTTTTTCTTTTCCTCATCGATAGCGCCGACTATTGAAATCCAATCTTTTGTTTCATCAACTCGAGCTTCAAGCGAGGCTTCCTCCATCTCTAATTTCTCACTTAAAAACTTGGTTAGTTTTAGTTTATCGTTAATTTTTTTCGGCTCAAGGTAAAGCAGGTAAGAGTTTTGATTTAAAACAAGAGGTGTCTGATTTTTGTCGTAAATTCTTCCCCGTTCAGGTAGTAACTTCTGAGTTTTTAAATATAAACCTTTATTGACTTTGAGAGGCGAAAGAATCTGCAGGTAAAAAAGTTTAATAACAATCCCTAAATAAAAAATCAAAAAAATAATAAAAAGCAGCTTCGTCTTCATTGATTGGGATTAAAAACATAGACTAACTTTTCCAGAAAGCTTGGCTGTGATATTTTAGTAAATTCAAGATTTTTTGCCAGTTTCCGCGCATATTGTAAAGAGCCGACATAGGAAAGTTCTTTTTCCAGATTCAAATTTTCATGGTGAATCTTTTGAATTTTATGCTCAAAAAGAGAGATATCGTCGCCCAGTTTAATAGACGAATAAAATAGAAAAATATTCACTACAACTAACCCAATCATTACCAACCAAATTAACAAATTAATAGAGTTTTTCATTTTATTATTGTCCTTAATTTTGCGCTTCGTTCGAAAGAACGAAAACCTCTAATCGGTTTTTTAAATAAAAATTTAAGTTTTTTTTCTTTGACAAAATTTTTAACGATTCTGTCCTCAAGCGAATGAAAACTGACAACAACTACTCTTCCATCCTTTTTTAAAATATCGACTGCACCCTTTAATCCCTTTTTTAGATTTTCAAATTCGTCATTTAATTCGATTCTTAAAGCCTGAAATATCCGTGCATAAGTCTGATTGCTTTTAAAACCCAATGCTTTATCAATAACGTATATCAAGTCGGAAACTGTTTCCATTTTTTTTCTTTTTTTCACCTCGTAAGCAATTTCTTTAGACTTAATCTCTTCCGAATTTTTAGCAAAAACTTCATATAACTCTTCCTCGCTTAATTCTTTAATTAAATCTTTGGCGGTCAATTTGTTATCTAAACTTAATCTCATATCTAATGGTTCGTCCGGACGGTTATAGGAAAAACCTCGACCGGACTCTTCTATTTGCTTCATCGATAAACCTAGGTCAAAGACGACGCCGTCAATTGGAAAGAAATCGTTTTCCTTAGCAATCTTCTCTATTTCCGAAAAATTCCCCTGGATCAGTTTCAAATCCGTAATCCGTAATCCGTAATTCTTTAATTGATCAATATCCCAGTCTATTGCTAAAACTCTTCCTCCTTTCTTAAGAATCTCAGAACTATATCCTCCCTCTCCAAATGTCGCATCAATGTATAGACTGCCTAAGCGGACATTTAAGTTTTCAATCGCTTGTTGTAAAAGTACTGGTGTGTGCATAAAAAAATCTCAAAGCTCAAATCGCAAATCTCAAATCTCAAATCTAATTTCTTCCTTTTGGTTTTTTATTATATTCTTTCCAATTTCCAGGACTCCAGATCTCAAAATGATCACCAACACCAATGATTACTGCTTCTTGGTTTAATGCTGCATAATTCAATAAGTTTTTTGGGATAACAAATCTTCCTTGATCATCGATTTCAAGATAAGCTAAAGCAGAAAAAATAGATCTTCGCTGTTCTATATCGATAGGTTGAAGTAGAGATGGATTTAATAACTCCACCGCTCTTTTTTCCCAATCATCTTTGTCATAACCGGCCAAACAGCTGCCAAAACCTTTAGTTAAGATAAAAGTGTTACCTTTTAAAAGTTCTCTGAGTCTTTTTGGCAGAAGCAGACGACCGGAACCGGAAAAGTTAATCTGATATTCACCAAAAAACACCATATATTTTCATTACACACCATTTTCTACCTGTTGTCAAGAGCAAAAACTATGATAAGCTTAGGATTAATTTTCTTTACTAATGCTTAAAGAATTTTAAAGAAATATTAATAAGACAGAAATCTGGTTGAAACCTAAACCTGAAAAATTAAGATTTGTCAATTGGTATCTCCAGCACGGGTGTGATTTAGATTGCTACTTTTGCAAAGTGCCAAAGCAAAAAACTAAAATTATGAATCCAAAACAACGCAGAGAAGCATTGGCAAAACTCCGGTCAATAAGTCAAGATGGTGCTGCTATGCTTAGTATTTTTGGCGGTGAAACAACTCTTAAACCTGAGAATTTTGTTGGAGCGGTAAAAGATGCTTCAAAGGCAGGATTCTTTGTTGATGCTATTACTAACGGATGGGGATTAACAGAAAAATTGATACAACAGTTAAGCGAGGCGGGTTTAAGTTATTTGGCTTATTCTATTGACAGTGATCCTAAATCTCAAAAAAGAGATTTGGAAAAGGCCATGCATTTTCTTTCTGTCGCTAGAGATTTTGGAATAATACCTGTTGTAAATACAGTATTAACAAGAGGGACTAATCTTGATGATTTTAAGAATCTGGCTAAAACTGTAATAAACAGTAACATTTTTTTGTCTCTCCTTATATGTTCCCGGAAGTTCCAGACGGATTATCTTCTAACGCTTCTCCCTCTGATACTCCTTCGAAAGAGCAATTAAGGGAAATTATATCTTGGTTGGCTCTCAAAAAATTAACAACTGGAAGAGTGGCAACAACTTTCAGTTATTTATGGACACTTTTTAATCTTAAAGAAAACTCTGCAGGTATAACACAATCTTGGCATTGTGATCCTAATTTCAGAGGAGTCGGTGATAAAAAAGGAAGAGGTTATTTGACTTTAGATTCCGACGGTTTTATTGGTCCTTGTCAGGAATTTCCCCATCAAGTAAATTTACTAAATATACCACCAGATAAGCTTTCGCTTAGACTATTAGATCCTTTATTCAGGGATACTACTGCAAAATGTCCGGGTTGTACTTACAATTGTTACATTCAAGAAGAAAGCATTTCGGGACCATCAACAATTGCAGAATTTCCAAATGCTATTCAGATAGTCAATGTTTTTCGAAGAAAACCTTAACGATTATAACCATCTATTCACCCTAAGGGTGACTAGGCATGACTAGCTTCAGACACCCTTCGGGTGTCCAGTTTATTTAAGAAGATTTTCTAGTTGTTTTTAAATCAAAAGAATAGATTGAGTAAAAATAATTAGTTTCTCCTGTATCAATAGGTATGTTTGCTTTAATTGGAAATAAAAATAACGGAATATCTGATTTATCTTTAGATAGTAAATACATATTACCTGAATATTTCATTAATGTTGCTAATAACAAAATATCCGTATAGCTTATTTGAGCGCTCCTTTTAAGCAATACTTTTGTTAAAGTCTTAGTATTTTCTTCAACTTTGCGATCAAAAGGAAGTTCATAATCAATTATTTTTTGATAGTAATTAATCATTAATTTATAATCTTCTAAGCTTTTTCTACCTTTTATAAATTCATGATAAACACCATTAATTGTTGTTCATGTGCATTCGCTTTCCTTTAATGATTGAATTATTTCGGAAAAACTTTGCTGATTATGATTTGCATCAATTAAAAAATTAGTATCAATTAAAATATGTTTTTGTTTTAAAGAAGATAAAAACTTTTCTATCTTTACTTCAACAAGCGAAAACGTAACTGGAGTCGTTTTCATTTATGATAGATTCAACTTTTTTAGCGGCTTTGATAAACTCGCTTTTGTTAAATTTCTTTGGTTTAGCATTTTCAGGCAAACCAATAACGATTTTGTCTTCACCAGTTTTTCTTTTCAATTTATTTTCCAATTCAATTATTTTTCTCGTCATATTTAACTATCTTAACAAATATATAAATCAAAAGTCAAATTTCAGTTATAATAAAAACAATGGAGCGATTTATTAGGAAAACTTCTGATTTCATTTTTTCCCAACAAAAGAGCATTTTTTCTTCAGTAATGCTTCTGTCTTTAATGATTGTTTTAACCAGTCTGTCAGGTTTTCTTCGCTACCGTATTTTAGCTGGATATTTCAATAAGGAGCAACTCGACATCTTCTTTGCCTCATTCCGGATTCCAGACCTGATCTTTGAAATTCTCATAACTGGCGCCCTAACCACTACTTTTATCCCCATTTATCTCAAATATAAAACGAATAAAACAGAGTTAAGCAATAATATTTCCTCGATTATCAACTTTATCCTCTTTTTTTTAACGATTTTTATTGTCATCGCCACCTTTTTTTTAGATCGGATTATCCCCCTTTTGACTCCGGGTTACGGCCCGGAAAAAATGGAAAAAATCATTGTTTTTTCCCGCCTACTTCTTATCGGCCAACTTCCTTTTTTCGTCTTGGGTAATTTTTTGACCGGCATCGGCCAGGCAAACAAAACCTTTTTTCTTTCCGCCTTAGCCCCAATTATCTACAACCTTTCTATTATTATTACCACGGTGTTTTTTTATCAAACGCTTTTTCTATCAGCACCGATCTGGGGAGTAATTGTCGGTGCCTTTTTTCTTTTTGCCATCCAACTACCAATTCTTTTTAACTCCGATTTCAGCTATCGGCTGATTTTAAAAAAAACTCAGGGATTAGTTGAGTTTATCAGATTGGTTATTCCTCGGGCTTTTACCATTATTGTCGCCCAGATTGATGCAACAATTGACTTAACTTTGGCCACTCTTCTTGGAGGCGGCGCCTATACTGTTTTTTACTTAGCCCAACATCTCCAACTTCTTCCGGTATCGGTGATCGGGATTGCTTTTGGCCAGGCTTCTCTGCCTTATTTGACGGAAATCTACCAAGAAAAAAAAATCGAGGAGTTTAAAAAAATCATCACTGATTCGCTTTTGAATATTTTTTTCCTAACCATTCCTCTTGCTTTGTTTTTTATTTTCGCCCGTACGCCGTTGATCCGCCTTTTTTTTGGCGGCCAGAAATTTGACTGGGACGCTACCGTTCAAACCGCCGTGACTCTTTCTTATTTTTCTATCGCCCTTCCTTTTCACGCAGTTTACTACCTCCTTACCCGTTGTTTTTATGCTCTGATGGATAGCAAAACGCCCTTTTATATCGGGTTCGTTTCTATTTTGATTAATACTATTTTTAGTCTTTTGTTTGTTTTTTATTTTCATCTGCCTATTTGGTCATTAGCGATTTCTTTTTCTATTTCAATGATAATTAATTCCACCTTTCTTTTCATTATTCTTTGGAAAAAGATCTCTGGGTTTAACTTTGGATTTATTGTCAGCGAGCTTTTTAAAATGATTTTCAGCGCTTTTACCTCCGGAGTTTTTTCTTATTTTTTTATGAAGCTTCTTGACGGACTTATTTTAGATACGTCTTTTACTATCAATGTTTTTCTGCTCCTTGGCTTCACTTTTTCAACATTCATCCTCCTCTACTTGTTTATATCTTGGATTGTTGACGTCAAGGAAATTTACCTAATTAGTCGCTTATTACTTAAAGCCCGTGAATATCAAAAAAAAATCACCGAGCTTTATACCAGATATGAGTAAAAAACTGAAAGAAGACAAAGAAAAAATAAT
Source organism: Candidatus Roizmanbacteria bacterium CG_4_10_14_0_2_um_filter_36_35 (assembly GCA_002792355.1). Taxonomy (GTDB): domain Bacteria; phylum Patescibacteriota; class Microgenomatia; order UBA1406; family GWC2-37-13; genus GWC2-37-13. The sequence continues at coordinate 17,442 of PFOE01000080.1, forward strand.
CGCCATCAAAGCGATTCAGAAAAAACTTTTAGGAAAGAGGTTGTCTTACCGAGAGATTTTCGCCATCATGGACGAAATTGCCCACGAAAAACTAACCGATATCCTAACGACTTATTTTGTCGCTTCATCATTTAGAGAAGGTTACAGTCCAAGCGAACTTTATTATTTTACCAAAGCAATGGTCGAAACCGGCAATAAACTTAAGTTTAAAGGACTGGTGGCTGACAAACATTCTGTCGGCGGCATTTCAGGAACCAGAACGACGATGATTATTGTTCCTATTATTGCTGCCGCTGGCTTTAAAATACCAAAAATTTCTTCACGGGCAATTACTACTCCTGCGGGAACTGCCGATGTTATGGAAGCAATTGCTTCTGTAGAATTTACTCCGGCGGAAATTGAAAAAATTGTCAATAAAGTCGGAGGCTGTATTGTCTGGAACGGTCGCCTTGGTATCGCTCCTGCGGATGATGTCATTATCCGCGTCGAAGAACCCTTGTCTTTTGAATCCTTTGACAAAATTATTATTTCAGTGATGGCAAAAAAAGTGGCTGCCGGAACAACCCATTTGGCTTTAGATCTTCCGTACGGTAAAACCGCCAAAATCCGCCATTTCAGCGATGCCGAAAAAGTTGCCAAAAAATTTGAGAATTTAGCCCGCATATTCGGAATAAAAATCGTAGTCGACATCAACGAAATGCTTGAACCTGCAGGACGGGGAATCGGTCCGATTTTAGAAGCCCGCGATGTCCTATATGTCCTTGAGCAGGAAGCAGTCCGACCTTTGCGTCTGGAAACTAAAGCTCTCCGACTAGCAGGAATGCTCTTAGACCTCTGTTTTCAAGAAAAAAAGATAAAAAAGAACGGTGATGAAGAAGCGAGAAAGATTCTTGAGTCAGGAACCGCTTTGAATAAATTTAGAGAAATTGTTGCTGCTCAAAATGGCGATCAAAGTATTTCTTGCTACAGCTTAAAACTCGCTAGATTCAAAAAGGAGATCAATTCATCGGTTTCTGGTAGAATTAAAGATATTAATAATTATAATCTCAATACGGTGGCTAAAGTTCTGGGGGCACCTAATGATAACTACGCCGGAATCTATCTTTTGAAAAAGTTAGACCATAACGTAGATAAAAATGAAACCATGTTAATTCTTTACTCAAGTGATAAATATCGCCTTAAAGAAGGAGAAGTAACGATTAAAAATTTGCCTGTGTTTACAATAGAAAAATAATATGATGCTATGATAAATCAGTTGTCCCGTAAAGTGGGATAATAAAGGGTAATTATTACCAGTTATTATCTTTAAAGGA
>PFOE01000045.1 GCA_002792355.1 Candidatus Roizmanbacteria bacterium CG_4_10_14_0_2_um_filter_36_35
TGACTAAAACTATAGGTTGTTATTGTAACTTTAAGCTAAGTTTTATATAATTAGATAACTTGTCATTCCGAGCGAAGGGACGTTTGACGTCCCGAAGTCGAGGAATCTTAAAATAGATCCTTCGGTCGCTTCGCTCCCTCAGGATGACAGAGGAAAACCTATGGCTGACAATAATAAGATTGTTCTTTCGGAGTTTACGAGTGCTCTCCTAAGCGCTTTAAATGCTGTCAGAGCTAAGCCACGGCCCGATGACATTTCTGCTTTATCAGTTTCCCAGACCGTATCTTTCTTTGCTTTAGTCTACGAAAAAGTGAGAAACGCAGTTGAGTTTCGTGAGGATCACCTCATTTTGAGAGCGGCCATTGAACGAATTTTAAGACGGCGTTTTTCTTTAAATCCTGACGGTCTGGGAGAAGCAGAGAATTTGCTTCGAGAGCTTCTTTGGGCGAGGTATTTTGATAATTCAACTCTTGGCGGAGAAGACATTATTAAAATTCAGGAATTAATCGATAGATATGTAGTTCTAAGGAAAATTCTCGTTGTCGGTCGGGATGCAGAAATGCAACAATATCTCAATCAATTTTTAATTGATATTTTAACCTGTGAAATTGAAGAGAATCTAAAACCAAAGTCAGCCCAAACTCATGCTAATTTTACTTTTTATATTTACCAGGTTCTAAGGAAAAAAATTAAAATTGAAGGTTTGAAAGATGATCAGAAAGACGCTTTCTTTTTAGTAGCTGTTGAAAAAGTCTATGGAAAAAGCGACCGCTCGTACCTACGCTATCACCTTTTTATCACCCTCTATAAAATTTTAGCAGGATACTCAATTGAGGAAATTAAAAAACTCGCGGTTTCTCTTCCTTCTATTTTTAAAAAAATTGACGACATGATAGCCAATCCTTTCGTCGATAATCTGACTAAGTTCACTCGTAAGCAACTACCGCCTTTTTTGGTTCTTTTCGACCTCGTCAAGAATAAATTTCAAAACATTACCAATATTTTGACTGACAAAGAAAAACTCTGGAGCGAAGTTGATCAAACCTGCCGAGATAAATATCAGCAGTTAGGAGCTAGAATTAGAAATTTAGCCATAAGAAGCTTTATTTATATTCTTTTAACTAAAATGTTGTTTGCATTAATATTAGAATTTCCTCTTTCAAATTATTTCTACGGTGAAGTTAACTATGAATCAATTTTAATTAATACTCTTTTTCCGCCAATTTTAATGGTAATCATCTTGGCTTTTTTCAGAGTGCCTGGTGAAGAAAATATCAAAAAGATATATCAGAGAATGATAGAGATTATTGATGCGGATAAAAGCTTTGAAACCAAAATAGCCTTTATGCCGAAAAAGCCTAGGTATAAACGGCCACTTTTAATATTCGGATTTACCATTTTTTACTCTCTGACATTTTTTGTTACTCTGTCTTTAATTTATGAAGGATTGCTTTATCTTAATTTCAATCTTGTCAGCCAGGTTATTTTCATTTTTTTTGTCAGTGTCGTCACTTTTTTTTCCTACCGGATCAGGCAAGTAGCTAAAGAATTAAGACTTGAGGATAAACAGGGAATTCTTACTCCCATTGTTGATTTTTTCTTTATGCCGATTCTGTCTTTGGGAAAATTTTTCTCCCAGGAAATCGCTAAATTAAATTTTTTTATTTTTATCTTCGATTTCATCATCGAAGTTCCGTTTAAACTACTGTTTGAAGTGGTTGAGGAATGGATTTCTTTTGTAAGAAAAAGAAAAGAAGAAATTATCTAACTCTATAAAAGTACGTAGAAAAAGGTATCCGTTTCAAGGTTTTTATTAATTTTTTCTCCCACCCTTTGATAGGAAACCCGTGCGAAATAACAATTGCTCCTTTTTTCACTTCTTTATTCATCTTTAATGCTAATTTTTCAATTAACTTCGGCATCAGGAAAATATAGATATAATCGGATTGTTTCAAATCAGTTTCAAATATATTTTCTAGTTTATATTGAATACCATTTGTTCCCAATATTTTTGCCCAAAAAATCAACAGGGGATTGATGTCGATTCCAACACCTTTAACATTGTAATGTTTTACCGCTGTTCTTACTATTCTTCCATCGCCGCAGCCCAACTCGACGAACGTTTTTCCCTTTTTAAGATTAGCTTCTTTTAAGATTTCTTCAATTCTTTTTTTTCCCGTCGCCACATAAGGAGAGCCCATGGCGGAGGAATAGATAAGAAAGAGAGTATAAACTGACATAAGAATTAGGAAGGCTAATAAAAGAAGAACGAATAATAAATATAAAAATAAATAAATCACTTTTTTGGTGAGTCCGGAGAGACTCGAACTCTCAACCAATGCCTTAAGAGGGCACTGCTCTACCAGTTGAGCTACGGACCCAAATGTGCTCCCAGGAGGAATCGAACCTCCACCACTTGTTCCGAAGACAAGTACTCTATCCGTTAAGCTATGGGAGCAATAAACTATATTATATCAAACAAGCCTCTCGAAGTTTTTATTTTTATGATGCAATTTATTCATAAAATTGATATATTTAAATTATGCTTAGAAAAAGCTTGATTTATTTTGTTCTTTTTCTATTTTTGACAGGTCTAAATTTTTTTCTCGTTATTAAAGCTTACGCTGTATTTAATAAACAAGCACAAATTGAAAAAATTTTGGCTGACATTTCCCAAAATAAAAACGACCTTAATAGACAGTTTTTTCTCTCCAACGCCACTATAGACAGGGAAGGTTACAGTGGCGAAGCGACTCTCGTTGACGGCCGGGTCGCAAACCTAAAAGCTTTTTTCCGAAAATATAATTCACCACTTTATGATTCTGCTGAAAAAATCGTCGAGGTTTCCGACAGATATAAATTCGACTACCGGCTACTGCCGGCAATCGCCATGCAAGAATCAAACCTTTGCCGTGTCATCCCCGATGACTCCCACAACTGCTGGGGCTGGGGAATATATGGTACTACTGTTACAAAATTTGATTCATACGATGAAGCTATCGAAACAGTTGGAAAAGGCATTAAAGAACATTATATCGATCAAGGATTAGTCACGGCATCAGCTATTATGGAAAAATATACTCCTTCTTCTTTAGGAAGCTGGTCGCATGGAGTCAATACTTTTCTTAAAGCCCTCGAATAAGTCAAAAGTTCCTAAAGTCATAAAGTCTATAAAGAAAATACTTTACGGACTTTAAAGACTTTATAAACTTTATAGACTGTTTTATTGTACAGATCTAGCACTTTGTAGTTCTTGCGAGAGTGAATACTGAGTTCCTTGTTTTTTACTGCGGACGACAAATAAAGAACCTCTTTTTTTCTTGCGTGACATTAAAGCCTGGAGCCAAGTCTTTGATTCACCAACCTTAGCTCGAAGAACCCTTAAGATATTCAAAACAATTTCCAAAAATCTGACGTGATAGACACCCGGCTTTTCCGGCAACTCATTAATCGTCAGTTTTTCAATATCTTTAACTTCTCGGATAAGCGAAGCATCAGCCTTTTTAAGAGCTTCTATTTCACGTCTTATCTGCTCTGTCAGTTCTTTTATCTGTTTTTTAACCAAAGTATCTTCATAATACTCACTGTAGTTAAAAACCTTCATTTCCTGCTTTTTTTGGGCTTTTTTTACTTCTTTATTGGTAAAGTCCGGACCAAATTCTTCTTCATTGTACTCGCCGAAAAATTGATCAAGCATACCGCCACCGATTTTTCCAAAAGCATCAGCGGTCTTTTTAGCGGAATTTGTACCCAAATCACGAAGAGACTCGAGCGGATTTTTATAAGGAAGAGCGCTTTGGGATTTTTGGTTCGAAATTGACTTCTGCATTGTCTTATTTTACTACAGGCTTAAAAGATAGTCAAGTGTTTTCTGTTTTCTTAAAATTGATGCATAATAGTAACTGTTTTCACTGGCGATCTTTCGTTCCTTTTCGTCTTTGATATTGGCTAAAAGTTTGTCTAAATCTTCTTTTTCCACCTTAATATTCTCACAATCTGCGATCTCGGCCAGTATAAATTCAAGTTTGTAGGTATCTTCTATTTCTCGCTTATAATTGGACTTAAGTTGATCCATGGTCAGATTTTTTGATTTCAAGTAAGCTTCGGTCGTCAAACCGATTTTTTCAACATCGTCAACCAAGCGGGATAACCTATGATTTAACTCTTCGTCGATTATAAGGTCAGAAATCTCAATTTTAACCTCTTTTAAAACCGCCTCAAGAATAGGGTTGATTAATTTACTTTTATTTGCTTCTGGGTTTTTTTCCTCAACAGATTTATCTTTTCCCGGAACCCAAATATCGGCTTTTTTAACCTTGGTTTTAACTTCCTTAACGACCTCTTTGTAGTTTTTAAGTTCCACGACTGGCTTTTCGGCTAAAGTAATCTTTACTTCCCAGTCTTCTCCTTCTTTTGCCTTAACAAGCT
>PFOE01000110.1 GCA_002792355.1 Candidatus Roizmanbacteria bacterium CG_4_10_14_0_2_um_filter_36_35
GTGATTCAGCCCATTTTTTTGCCCAGCCGATATATCCTAAAGCCTGGAAACCAAGTACTTTACCAAGATACAAGATTAAAAGGTCATCTTTGACAAGAGCCAGAAAAGAAGACATTTGAAAAGGAATGCCAAAAGAGAGAAGTTTTTTCAAAATAGAAAGATCAATCTTTATTTTTATTGACCAAGGAGAAAGATAATAGATAATTATCACTCCGATAAAAGCTCGAAAAATTACGGCCATTGCAAAACTGTTCAAGCCCCACCCAAACAACGCAAGAATAATAACCGATAGATAAAAAACTGTATTTTCGACGATCTGGACTAAGACAATTTTTTGAAACTGGATTTTTCTTTCTAAAAAGATTGAAGGGATAGTTTTTAAGGAGGAAAGGAAAAAAGAAATCAAAAGTGCCCAATATAAATATTGGCCTTCAATCGGCAGTTTATAAAATTTCATAATGGTAGACGTAGCTGACCAACCAATAAATATTATTGACAGTATCAATAGCTGTTGAATTGTGAAAACCGTCGCTACCTCGTTGTCATCTATATCTTTTTTTTGAATAAGCGAGGCAGCTAAACCGATATCTGAAAAATAATTGAGAATCGCGATTAAAGACAAGACGGTGAAGTAGATACCAAATATTTTCGGCGTTAAAAGAATTGTCAGTACTAAGTTGGCGATAAATCCTAAAGCAGCAGAGTAGCCGCTTTGAAAAAAAAGACTAAGGGTAGACAAGATCGTTTTCTTTTTCAGGTCATCCATAAAATAATTTAACAAATAAAATTAACCCTATAAAAGTTATTATTGAAACAAAATTTCCCACTTTTTCTATCGTTGTTTGTTCATATTTTACTGTAATAATAGACGGGCTATTAATATCCAATATCGGTCTTCCAAGATAATCAAGATTTTTTGGAATAATTTTTTGGTTATTAACGGTTATTTCCCAGTAAGGAGAATAAGAAACATTGATAAGAACTTTTCTTGATGAAGTTGAAGCTTTTTTGTAAAAAGGTTGATCATACAAAATACTAATCTTCTCTTTATCAAGACTATGTATAAACTGATTGTCTATAAGGTTAACTTCAATTTTTTCTTTTCCTGTTGTTGTCGGTTCTAATTCGAGCCATTTTTTATAGTTAACAGTAATTGGCAGATATTCGGCGATTTTGTAGGAAACCATTTTATTGATATAAAGAGATGAGAGAAAATCTTGATTGAATTTTTTATTGGTCATCGTATGCTTAATAAAAAATTTAGAGTTGTAGACTATCACCATAATAGATAAGAAAACGAAAAAAATCTCTAATTTTTTAAATTTATTAGGAATATTTAAAGCGGCGATAAAAAAAGACATTCCAAATAGAGAAAAAACCAACAACCGCCAAGGAAATTGAAAGAACAAAAGATATTTTTCAAAGAATAAGGAAATCGGCAGCGAAAGATAGGTAACAAAATAAACAGAAGAAAAAAATAATAAAATTATAAAAAATAATGGCAGACGGTTTTTTCTTTCTTTAATAATCTTGATAATTAAAAATATCAAACCAATCGAACCGAGAATTATTTGAGGTTTACCAAGCATAAACGACATTCCATCGTCAGTACAGCCTGGCCCCGATCCTCCATAACCCCAAAATGGAGTAGTCCATAACTGCCATAGACATAATAGATTTTGAGAGTAATGAGCGTGTTTGACAATTAAAATGGCATTGGTGGCTCCAACTTCCAAAATAGCCGGGATAAAATAATAAGCATTAATCAAGAAAGCGAATAATAATGACAATAAATTTCTGTTTTTATTTTTTAATAATAAGATAAAGATCAAAATCGCAGGAATAAAGACAATAGATAAGACATTGTGGGAAGTGAAAACAAATCCTAAAATAAGTGAAGTAAGAACAAAAAACCACCTAGATTTATTTTTTTGATTTATGTAAACTGCCCAAAAAGCTAGAGGTAAAAGAGCAATAAACCAGGTTTCAGCCAAATTACCTCGAATAAAGATTTCAACTGCAAGCCAAGGAGATGAAACATACAATGCTCCGGAAAGCAAACTTGGAAAAAAACCGAAAAATTGAGAAGTAAATAGATACATTGATATAAAAGAAAGAATGATTGCCAGTAAAAAAGATATTTTCAGGCTATTAATAATACTGATTCCAACTAAGTGGAAACTGGAGGTAAGCCAATAGGGAAAGGGAGCGTAATAATTAAAAACAGGAAAACCCAGCTTAAAGGAAAAATCTGGGGCAATTCGGGGAGGAATTTTTAAATTATTTAAATTGAGAACAAATTGGTTAATTCGGGCCGCTTGAGTTTCATCATGGAAAGTAAACATCTTATTGTTAAAAGGATTAAGGGAACGGCCAAGGAAAAATATAATAAAAATGAAAGTCAGAATTAAAAGAAACCTTCTCATCAAAGATTATTATAGCAGTTTAAAATATGTATAATATAAACATTGTGAAAAAATATCTTCTTTTATTTTTGATTATAGTTTTAGGATTTTTTTTAAGAGTATATAAAGTTGATACTGTTCCTTCAGGAGTATTGGTAGATGAGGCGGCTTTGGGTTATAATGCTTACTCAGTTTTTAAGACTGGTTTCGACGAACATAAAATCAGATATCCTTTACTTTTTAAATCATTCGGTGATTATAAACCGCCGGCTTATTTTTATTCTCAACTGCCTTTCATAAAATTATTCGGATCAAATAATTTTTCTCTCCGGTTTCCTTCAGTACTGGCCGGTACGCTACTTATTTTAGTTGTTTTTTTTCTCTTTAATAATTTAGGATTTGGATTTACAACGAGTTTATTTGCTGCTGCCCTGACTGCTTTTTCTCCTTGGACAATTATTTTGAGCCGTTTTGCTCTGGAATCAAACCTGGGTCTTTTATTTTTTGGAATAGGACTGACTTTTACAATCAAATATTTGAGAGAAGATAAAATTTTATTCGCTATTTTAGCCGGGGTTTTTTTCGGCCTGTCATGGTATGGATATATTGCCTATAGAATGACAACGGGTCTTATTATTTTTTTCCTGTTTTTTTACGGTTTTTATAAAAAACTAAAGCCTAAAAATTTAATAATTTTAGTTGGAGTTTTTTTTATTACCATCTTTCCTCTTTTCTTGACCGTTTTTTCCAAGTCGACAAACGCCAGATTTTACCAGATAGGATTATTGGCCGATAAGGGGCCGGTTATGGAAATAATTGAAAGCAGGACTTTTTGCCGCGAAGATCTTCCCAAACTACTGTGTTATTTAAATAGCAATAAAGCGACAGTCTTGGGGAGAATACTTTTTGACCGATATTTAAAAACTTTTTCTCTTGATTATTTGTTTGTAGGAGGGGAAAGAAGCTCTGGTTCATATGGTGTAGAGAATTTCGGTCTATTTTCGTTTTTTACGATTCCTTTGTATTTACTGGGTTTTATAGCGCTTTTTTCCCACAAAAAAAATAAGTTTATTGATACATTAAAACCGTTAATTTTTGCCGGGCTTTTATTTGGAGCCATGCCCTCATCAATCGCCGGTCTTCCCCAGAAAGTGAGATTGTCGCCGCTTTTTCCTTTTGTTTTAATTTTGATTGTTTGGGGATTTGAATTATTAAGAGAAAAATTCAGAGGAAATACTAAAACCTTTTATATTTTTTTATCTTATTTTTTGGTCTTTTATTTGTGCCTTGTTTTTTTAATAAATTTTTTAACAATTGATGTAAGAAAACAAGAAATACATTATGGTAATTACATAAGAAATCTGATGTTGTATATAGCTGATCAAAAAAATACCAGAATTTATATGAATGCTAATTTTTCCGAACCGCTTATCTATTACGCATATTTTTCCCAATATGAGCCTGTTAAATACCAAAAAGATGTTAAATTTTCAGAACCTGACGGCATAGGTTGGATTCACGCCGTTAGACTCGATAATATTCATCTAATCGGCGGCGGGAGTGATTATATTAAAATCATTTGCGAAGAGAGGCAAAAGCCTGGCCGGGCCATTCTAATTACTAACGAAAAATTAATAGAAGATGTAAAAAACAATAGTATTTTATATATAGGCAAAACAGAAAATGATGCGATGTCTTTAGTTTATGCTTATGATATGAAAAAATTTCCGCTAGAAAAAAATGTCTGTGGAAATTAACTTAAAAAAATATGAATTTTTTTGAAAAAAAAATTCTTACAGGAATTGTTTTTTTTATCACATCTTTTTTTTATATCTATAAAATATTTTTTCCTTCAATTTCCTTTGCCAATGAAAAACCCCAAATAATCTTTATTAATCAGATAAGAGGGAAAGAATGTTGTTCTATAGGGACTTTAGAGAATTTAAAGATGCAGGTTGAGGCGTTTGAAAAATATCAGATTCCCAGTTTTTTTGCCCTGAGATATGATACACTGATTGATCAGGATTATATTGACTATCTAAAACAGCAAATAAAAAGTTCTCCAGATATCATAAATCTTGGTCTTCTAATAGAGGTAACACCCCGATTGGCTCAGGATTCAGGTGTTAAATATAATGACGGTGATCCTTGGTATGAGGCTCAAAATGTCTTTACAATTGGCTATCCAAAAGAAGACAGAAAAAAGATTATTGATCACTTATTAAAAACTTTTAAGAATAAATTTGGGTATTATCCTGTTTTAACTTCCGCCGGGATGATTGACACCGAGTCATTAAATTATCTTCATAAAAATTATGGTGTACTTGCCCATCAAATCACCCGCGAACAATGGGGAACAGACAGCTATACTCTTTATGGCGGGCCGCCTCATTATCCTTATCCAGGATCAAAAAACTGGTCGTTTATTCCTGATTTTAACGAAAAGAATCCTCTATTAATTCTCCGTCAGACTGTTGCTGATCCTTTGTATAACTATGGTGAAACAGAAAAAGCATATACATCTCAACCCAACGATTATTTTAATGCCGGACTTGATTTTCAATATTTTAAAAAT
>PFOE01000087.1 GCA_002792355.1 Candidatus Roizmanbacteria bacterium CG_4_10_14_0_2_um_filter_36_35
CAGTATTATCAAGAAGGACCTTTTAGGGTTTATACGAATTTTGGCGGAGAGGGATCACCGTTTGAGGGGTTTGACTTTGGGGGATTTTCCGACCCGTTTGAAATCTTCGAGCAGTTCTTCGGTTTTCAGTCGCCATTCTCAAGAGGTAGGCGTCAACATCGACGCGATGTTTATGAAACCAGCCTGACTTTCGAAGAAGCCGTCAATGGAGTAAAAAAAGACGTTGTTATTAAAGGTGATAGAAAAACTATTAAGATTCCTGCCGGAGTCGACGAAGGAATGAAGATAAGATTTTCCGATTTTGATTTGTTAATCCACGTCAAGCCTCACCCGTATTTTAGACGGGAAGGACAGGATATTTATTTTGAAAAAGAAATTTCTTATTCTTTAGCAGTATTAGGCGGCGTTGTTGAAGTCCCAACCATTAATGGCACAGTAAAACTTAAAGTTAGGTCGGGAACCCAGTCCGGTACTACCGTTAAACTGCGAGATCAAGGGATTCCCTATCCACAAACCTATCGTAAAGGCGATCAGTATGTGGTTTTTAAAATTAATACTCCATCGCGAGTTTCTTCCAAGGCGAAAAGAATTTTGGAGGAGTTGGAAAAAGAGATTTAGTTATTTTTGAGCTCTTTTCCAGATAGGCCCAACTCCTTCTTGTCCGGTATGAGCCGTTTTCCAGAAAGCGAGTCCTCTTCCAACCGTACTTATCACCGAAACCAAATCCCACTTAATAATTTCTCCCACATCACTCTTATCTACAATTACTTTAGGAACTCTACGTTCTTTCGCAGGTTGTGATTTTACATTCATAATATTTTTATATTTTACTTCTTCTTCTTCTTGTCAAGAGGCGAAGAAAATAAGAGAATAGTAATCGTCATCCCTGCGAAGGTAGTGATCCAGACTTAAAAAAGACACCCTAAGGGTGTCCAAAGTTTCTCGTGCCTAGTCACCCTTAGGGTGACCAACCGTGACTAACCATTCTTGATTAACCTCCGCGGTTCCCAAATAAGTAATTCTTTATAGTTTTAAATAGATAAGATACAGAATAATTTAAGATAAATTATTCTTATTCTCTTACAACCGCAGAGGTTTTTTCTGAATGATGTATAATTCTAAACATGAAAATCGAAACAAATATAGATAATCTTAAGAATTACAAAATCTATCTCAAAATCGAACAGGCGGTGAATGAGTTTTTAAAGAAAAAAGGTTATCTAAAAGTTGATCTGCCAGTTTTATCTCCTGCTTTAATTCCAGAATCTTACTTAGAAGTTTTTGAAACAGAGTTCAGATATTTAGACAAGCGGCAAAAACTTTATCTGACTCCTTCGCCGGAATTATTTTTGAAAAGATTATTAGTAGCAGGAATTGGCAACTGTTATTATTTGGGACGGTCGTTTCGAAACAGCGAACCGAGTTCGAGCTGGCATCAACCTGAGTTTACAATGCTAGAATTTTATAAAATCGGAGTGAATTATCTTGAATTAGCTAATGAGATATTAGAGATGTTAAGGTTTATATCAGTTCGTTTGTCATTCCGAGCGAAGTCGAGGAATCTTAAAAAGATTTCTCCACTCACTTCGTTCGGTCGAAATGACAATAGGATTTTATTTGATAAATGGGAAAAGATGTCGGTAGCTGAAGCGTTTGATAAATATGCAGCAATAAATGAAAAAGAATTATTCAATCCAGAAACTTTTATAAAAAAAGCCAAGAGTAAAGGATATAAAGTTGACGGAGCAACCTATAAGGATTTATTTTCCCAAATTTTAGCAGCTGAAGTGGAGCCAAAGTTGGGCAAAAACGGTCGACCGACGTTACTTTACGACTATCCAAGGCAACTGGCGTCTTTGGCCAAATTGAGTAAAGATAAGAAAATTGCCGAACGGTGTGAATTTTATATTAATGGATTGGAAGTAGGAGGTTTTTGTACAGAACTAAACGACTATAAAGAACAACATGAAAGATTTTTTAAAGAATCAAAAAAACGAAAAAGAAGCAAATTAATTAATCATGCGATTGACAAAGGTTTCATTGAAGCTTTAAAATATGGGCTACCTAACTGTACAGGAGCCGGCATTGGATTTGAGAGACTAGTGATGATTTTTTCCGGAGTTGATTCAATAAGCAAGTTAAAGTTAATTGATATTAGTTAATTTGGAAAATTATGAAGACTAACGCAGGAAATTTAAAAAAAGGAGAGTTTGTTTATCACGGGGGAGAAATTTGGCAGGTACAGAAAGCTGATTTTTATTCGCCTGGTAAGGGATCGGCTTTGATGAAAACACGGATAAAAAATTTATTGTCTGGTAAAAATATCGAGTATGCATATAAATCCAACGAGCAGGTTGACGTTCTTGATGTTCAGTCAATTGAGATGCAATATCTTTACCGTGACAGCGAAAATTTATATTTTATGGATGAGCGGACCTATAATCAGTTTTCGTTACCTTTAAATATCGTAGGCGACGTTTATAAATATTTTAAAGACGGTGATAAAATGTACGTATATCTTAATGATGATAAACCTCTTACTATCCGGCCACCTCTAAGTGTAAAGCTGAAAGTCGTCGAAGCGACAGATGCCGTCAAAGGTGATACCGTGACAGGAGGAGCTAAGAAAGCCGTCAAAGTCGAGACCGGTGTCATCGTCCTAGTACCACTTTTTGTCAAAGTCGGCGAGACAATCACCGTCAATCCGGAAACAGGCGAGTATACTGGGAGAGTATAATTGGATATGACTACTGTCGGTGAAATTCTACAAAAAGAAAGAATAGATAAAGGAATAGCACTGCTTGATATTGAAAAACAGATTAAAGTCAGGGAAAAATATCTTCGCGCGATAGAAGAAAATAACTGGGATTTTTTTTCCTCAAAAATCTACATAACAGGAATTCTCAAAAATTATTCGCGGTTGTTAGGACTAGATGAAAAAAAGGTTCTGGCTTTTTTTAGGCGGGATTATGAAAAAAAAGATGAAGTCAAATTTAAAAGAAAAGTTTCGCAGCAGTACTTGACTCCGGAAACGAGGCAAGTTTTGAAGCGTGGTTTTATTATTCTTTTTCTTTTCTTTATATTATATTTTGGATACCAACTAAAACTTTATTTTGCTCCGCCGCGTTTGACAATTCTATCGCCAAAAACAACTAGTTTTTTTAGAGAAGATAGAATCAAGATTATCGGTAAGACAGAAAAAGATGCTATGGTGGTGATTGCCGGGGAAAGAGTTTATCAGAATAAAGATGGTATTTTTGAATATAATTTTCCTCTTCACGACGGTAAAAATAAGTTGTCAATAGAATTAACAGGCGCCAACGGAAAAAAAGCTAAAGCAGAAAAAATATTTATCAGAAGGTCTAAATAGCACAAATGTCATCCTGAACACATTCGGCAGGCTCAGTGTAAACTCCGTGAAGGATCTAGACGACGAAGTCGTCGTAAAAAAGAATTACGCTTCGCTAGATTCTTCGGTCGCTTCGCTCCCTCAGAATGACAGAGGGGAGTGTTTTTACGCTATTAATATTCTTTCCGGAGTAGATTTTTTTAAAACCAAGCCTCTTTCCTTCGCTTAGAATTTTTTCTTCAAAATAAGTTTTTCTGATTTCTCCTAATAAACCAACCTCGCCGATAAATAAAGAGGAAGTTGGTAAAGGAATGTTTTTAAAAGAAGAGATTAAAGAAGCAATTAATCCCAGGTCGGCACTGGTTCCTTTTATAGAGACGCCGCCAATGACGTTGACGTAAATGTCAAACCTGTCCAAAGGAAAACTGAGGTTTTTTCTGACGACTGCCAAAAGGAGGAGAACCTTGTTATAGTCCAATCCTTTGACGACGCGGCGGGGGAAAGCCAAGACAGTTGGAACGACAAGGGTCTGAATTTCAAAAAAAAGTGATCTTTTTCCCTCGGCGACGCCGACGATAGCTTTTCCCGGCTCGAGAGATCTCTTTTCTTCCAGAAAAACCAGCGGATTGCTGATTTCTTTCAAACCCCGTCCGGTCATTTCAAAGATGCCAATCTCATCGGTACCGCCAAAACGGTTTTTTGAAGTTCGGATCAACCTGTAGTTGGAGACTTTTTCTCCTTCAAAATTCAAGACACAGTCAACAAAATGTTCGAGGCTTTTAGGGCCGGCGATTTCTCCTTCTTTGGTAATGTGGCCAATCAATATCACGGCAAAATTATTTTTCTTGGCAAAAGTTACCAGTAGTTTGGTGACTTCTTTGAGTTGAGTAATGCCGGCTGATACTCCCTCGACGTCTTTGGAGTAAATGGTTTGGATAGAGTCGATAACAATGATGTCGATTTGATCTTTCATTTCCGCCGCCGATTCAATAATACCTTCAACTTGGAGGTCGTTGGAAAACAAAAAATTATCTAAGTTAACCCCAAGCCGGTCAGCCCGGTTTTTAACCTGTTCACCTGATTCTTCTCCCGAGATATATAACGTTCTGATATTTTTTAGAGACTGTAGGATCAAAGTTGATTTACCGATGCCCGGTTCGCCGGTTAAAAGAATCACTTCTCCCGGAACGAATCCACCGCCTAAGACCCGATCAAATTCAAAGATACCGGTCTTGATTCTGGTTTTTTCCTGGGTTTTGATTTTTTTTAGAGGAGTGATGGAGATTTTTTTCAGCCCTTCCTTTTTTTTAGAAGACGTTGACTTGGCGAAGTCAGGTCTCTCAACTAATGTATTCCATTTTCCACAGTCAGGACATTTGCCGTACCAACTAGCTGAACCGAAACCGCATTCTTTACAGACAAAAAAACTCATATATTACATCTTTTCAACAGTTTTAATTCCGAGCAGTTCCAACCCTTTCTTTATAATCTTTGCTGTTGTTAATGTTATCAATAGTCTTAACTCCTTTGTTTCTTTTTCAGATTTAAGAATAGGATTTTTTTGATAAAAAAGATTAAATTGAGAAGCCAGTCCATAAATATAGGTGGCGATAAAATTGGGAGAATAGTTTTCAGCGGTTTTTAAAACGACTTCTGGAAATTGATAAAATTTTCGTAGTAAATTAAGCTCGTCATGGTTCGTCGAGCTCACCATGATACTTCTGTCACCCTGAGCTTTACGAAGGGTGACATCATTCGTTTTTCTAAGAACTGACTGACATCTAACATAAGTGTAAATTAAATAGGGGGCAGAGTTGCCATCGACAGCAATCGACTCGTCAATGTCAAAAGCAATTACTGTCTGAGTGCTGTTTTTCAGGAAAGAGTATTTAACAGAAGCTACTCCTAAGATTTCGGCAGTTTTATTATTACAGTTAAATTGTTTAATGATTTTTTCTTTAATTTTATCGATTAACCAATCGGCTTCGATGACGTTGCCTTCGCGGGAAGACATCTTGCTTTCTTTCAGCCTGACCCATTCGTAGACAAGATGGAACTGTTTATTTTTGTATTTTTTTTCATCAATTAATTCTTCAACTTTGAAAGTAACTTTGAAGAAACTGGTTTGTTCCGGAGTGACGACGTGGATATTTTTATCCAACTCTCCAAATTCGGAAAACTCTTTTTCTGCCAGTCCCAGTTCTTTACCTTCATAAGTAGGGAAGCCTAAGGAATTAACAAAAACTCTGATATCAAGCCCGTATTTTTTACCGTTAAAGACGATAGCGCCTTGGCTTTTTTCCAAAATACCTTTCTCGAAAATTTCTTGTGATATTTCTGAACCTCTTTTTGTTATTTCGCTTTCAAGATATAATCGGTCAAAATGGCTATCAACTCGTTTGTAAACTTTATCAAAATATTCCAGGCTCCATTGTTTGGTTTTTTGCCAAAGAGGTAAAATTTCCGGATCCTGGTCATAGATCATTTGGTTGATTTTTATGATTTCTTCTTTAGCCTTTGAGTCTTCTTCATAAGCTTTCGTTCCTTTCGTGTACATCTTACCGATGAATTCTGTTTTTTCTTTTAATGTTTTTAAATTTTGACTTTTAACTTTTGAATTTTTAATTCCATATATGCATTTAGCAATATGGAGTCCGATATCTCCTTGATAATTAGAACGGACTACTTTATTGCCAACTGCTTCTAAGATTCTAACCATTGCTTCTCCGGTTGAGATGTTCCGCAGGTGGCCGATATGAAAGAGTTTGTGGGTGTTTGGGTGGGCAAACTCGACCATGACTTTTTTGTTTTTACCTAAATAGTATGACGGAAATTCAAATTTTTCTTCTGATACTTTTCGGGCATAGTCGAGAAAATAGTTACTATTTACCCAGAAGTTGATGAAACCTGGTTTTATAATTTCTATTTGCTCAATAAAATCAGTTTTAGGAAAATTTTTCTTGATCTCTTCAGCGATTATCATCGGGTTTTTCTTGAGAAGTTTGGCCAGTCTGAGAGCTACAGAAGTCGAATAATCACCAAAATCTGCATTCGCAGGTGATTGCAGGTCAATAAACTTGTCATACTGAACTTGTTTCAGGATCTTTAAACTTGTTTCAGATTTTACCAGAGACTCCTTTAAATTTTTTAAAATTTCGTTTTTAATCATTAATTAATATCATATCAAAAACTAATATCTTTTCCCATTGTTAAAGCCAAAATGGCTTTTTGGACGTGAAGACGATTTTCTGCTTGCTGATAAACAACCGATTGATGACCATCGATCACTTCATCGGTGACCTCAACTCCCCGGTCAGCTGGTAAGCAGTGCATGTAAATGGCATCTTTTTTTGTCAGCTTCATTTTTTTCTCATCACAGATCCAATCCTTATATTGGGAAATAATTTTTTTACCTTCTTTTTGATCAGGTGTTGTGACCAAGGGCCCCCAGCTTTTTGGATAGACAACATCAGCATTATCAAAAACCTCTTCCATATTATCAGTAATTTCAAAGGTTCCTCCGTAAGTTTTTGTATTTTGTTTTATTTCATTGATAATCTTAGGCATTAATTTAAATTCCTGTGGATGGGTCAGAACCAAATCAGCCCCAAACAAAGATAATAGTAAAAGAAATGATTGAGGAACAGAGATTGGTTTGCTATAACTTTTTGCATAAGCCCAGGACATTACAATCTTTTTTCCTTTTAATTTTTTTCCTTTTTTTTCAAAAATCGTCATCAAATCAGCCATTGCTTGAAAAGGGTGATAGATATCACACTGCATATTGAAAACAGGCTTATTAGAATTATTAGCTACTTCATTAATATATTTATTGCCAATTTTCCAATCACAATGGCGGATTGCAATTCCTTGTCCGTAAGAAGAAAGTATTTTTCCTATTTCTTTAGATGTGTCACCATGATTGATTTGCAAAGTTTCGACGGTTAAATCATGGGGATTACCACCAAGATGATCCATGGCCGCCTCAAATGAAGTTCGGGTTCGGGTCGAGGCAAAGAAAAACAGTAAAAATAAAGTTTGGTGCAACAGATACTGAGTCGGCTGTTTTAAATAAAACTTTTTTTTTAATTTTAAAGCCACATCAATAGCTGTTACCAATTCTTTCTTGGACCAATCATTACAGTTGATAAAATCATGACCAAAAAACTTATTTTTCATAAGATTATTTAATAACTTTTAATAAATAACACATTAGAGCCTTTTGAACATGTAATCGATTTTCTGCTTCCTGCAAAACCACTGATTGAGGACCATCAATTACTTCGCTTGTCACTTCATGATTACGATACGCTGGTAAACAATGCATAAAAATTGCATCTTTTTTTGCGTAATGCATCAGTTTTTTATTAACTTGATACGGTTGAAAAATCTGGACTCTTTTTATTTTCTCCTCTTCATCACCCATACTTATCCAGGTATCTGTAATCACAACATCAGTTTCTTTTACAGCTTCTTCAGGATCAATCGTTTGTTTAATATAAGAATTATTTTTAGCAATTTTTATTGCTTTATCAACGATTTCTTTTTTCATCCAAAATTTATTAGGAGATCCACATTTAAAATTCATTCCCAACATGGTTGAGGCAAGAACAAGTGAATGAGTCACATTGTTTTCTCCATCGCCAACATAGCCAATAGTTAATCCCTTTAGTTTTCCTTTCGTTTCCCATATAGTCATCAAATCAGCTAATATTTGACAAGGATGTTCCAAATCAGATAAACCGTTTATAACAGGAATATCAGATGATAAAGCAAGTTTTTTTATAGTATCATGGCTATAAGTTCTTGCCATAATCATATCAGTCATTGTTGAAACAACTTTTGCTGTATCGCTAACGGATTCTCTTTCCCACTCAGTTTTTCTAATACCGATATCATTAGGTGATAAATAAATTGCATGCCCTCCTAATTGAGTCATTCCCGCCTCAAAAGAAATTCTAGTTCGAAGCGATGGCTTTTCAAAAATCATCGCCAAGGTTTTATTTTGCAATATGGTTTTATTACTTCCCGTTTTTTTTAATTCTTCCTTTAATTTTTTAGCAAAAAATAATATCTGCCAAGTTTCTTTAACCGATAAATCTGTAATTGAAATAAAATCATTTTTATTATTTTGTTTTGACATAATAATTTTTTAATAAATTTATAATAATTTTTTTCAGAACAATTAAATCATATATTTTAATTTGTTCTTTTGTTGTATGAGCGTTTTCGACACCGTCACCTAAATTGATTGTTTCAATTCCATGTGAATTCAAGATATTGGCGTCGCTTACAACGGAATAAGAAAGATGTTGCGTTTTAACACTTAAAGAACTATAGATTTTTTCTACCTTTTTAATTAATAAAGATGTTTTTTTATGATTATATCCGGGAGCAAAACCGTCAGTTGAGAACTTAGACTTATTAAAAATAATTTTTATTTTATTTAGATGGTAATCAAAGAGTTTTTTTTGATAACTTCGTATTTCGCCTTTAATAATTACTTTATCCGGGATGATATTGATTCCAGTTCCTCCATTAATTAAACCTATATTAATAATTGTTTCTCCCTTATCTAATTTTCCTATATTGATTTTGTTTAAAGCTTTGATTGCTGGTATTAGAGCATTATTTCCTTTTTCAGGGGTAGAAGAATGACTAGCTTTTCCAATAAATTCAGCCTTGAATAAACAAATACACGGTGATTTTAGAATGATTGACCCGATCGGTTTTATACTATCGAAAATATATCCTTTTTTAGACTTAATCCATTTAAAAGGAAAGCTTTGTAAACCATTACCGTTTTCTTCATTGACCGTAAATAATATTTCGAAAGATTTTGGATTTTTTGTCTTTTTAAGATATTCTTCAACAGCAGTTATAACGCTGGCGACCGCCGCTTTATTATCAGCTCCTAAAATAGTATTTCCCGAGCTTTTTATAAACCCGTTTTTTATAAACGGTTTAATTCCACGTCCTGGTTCGACTGTATCCGTATGGATACAGAAAAGAATCGATTGGCTCTCTCCATGATTTTTAGCTAGAATATTGCCGGTCTTATCAACTTGATAACTTAAGCCAATTTTATCTAGCCATTTTTTTATAAAAGTAATCATGTCCTGTTCATGACCAGAAGGACTATCAATCTGAACCAGTTCTAAAAATAAATCCACAACATTTTTCATACTAGCTATTGATAAATTTTGTAACTTCTTCATATAAATCTTGTTCGGCCTTTATAAATTTATTCTTTTGTTTTTTGACCCAAATATTTAAGGACTCTATTTTTTTGTTTAACTTTTTATTAACTTTGGAAACATATTCTGGTCCGGCGGACCCTTCATACTGGTATTGTTTTAATGCATTTTTGACATTAAATACATCTTCAACTAATTTCTGATCAATAGTAATTTCTTTTTCAGTTATTTCCTTAATGGCTTTCTCAACTGTTTTATTATTAATTTTTAAAATATTTCCATTTGCCAAGCTGACAGTTTTACCGACAATTTTATGAGTGGTTCGGAAAGGAATTTTAAATTTTTTGACTAATTCATCGGCTAATTTTGTCGGCAGGCTTGAAATAACTCCTTTTTTCATCACCTCAGGATTAGGTGCAACTTTTGCAAGCATTTCGTTAGCAATCAAAATAGTACTTAAAGTCTCTTCCAGGGAAGCTATAATGGCGATTTTGCTTTCGGCAGAATCCCGGTTATATCCCGACGGTGTTCCCTTCATAGCTATTAGAACATGGTTTAAGTTAGCAATCAACTTGGCGCTTTTGCTTTTTATTTTTTCGGCAATATCAGGATTCATTTTTTGCGGCATAATCGAAGAACCGGTAGTAAATTCTTCAGAAATTACTACATAATTTAATTCCGGTAAACTCCAAATAATCAAATCCTCCATCATTCTAGAAAGAATAGTTAAAAATATTGCCAATTGACTGATAATGTTTGCGTCTTCAATACCACGATTATTGATGGCACTTAAAGCGTTGTTTAAAGGTTTTGAAAACCCCAACTTCTGAGCCGTAAATTTGGGATTAATTTTCCAGTTAACTCCATAGGAAGCACCGGCGCCAAGCGGGCATTTATCATAAATTTCGAAAATACTCTTTAAGACCTTATGTAAATCCAATATTTGATCCAAATACGCCTGCCACCAAAAACCAAAGCTAGATGGCATGGCGGATCGTAAATGAGTAAAACCGGGCATAACAACTTCTTTATAAAGTTCTGTTTTTTTCCACAAAATATTTTCCAATTTATTTAGCTCTTCTAAAATATCCAGTAAATATTTCTTAGTAAACAGTTTTTGATCAACAACTGATTGGTCATTTCGGCTTCTTGCAATATGAAACCAGCCAGCGTCCTCTTCGATTGACTCGGTTAAGATCTTTTCAACGTTTTCATGGACATCGCCTATTAACGGGTCAACCAACTGACCGTTTTTTGCTTGATCTAATAGTTTTAATAAGTTTTGCAATATTTTTTTAGCGCTTTTTTTAGGAACAATACCATGTTTTACTGTCATCAAATTATGAGCTATTGTTTCCAATAAATAATATGGCGTCAACTTATTTTCAAGCACCGTCATAGTCGGATCCATGATAAACTGATCAGTTTTTTTCGAGGGTCCTTTTGTATAAATCCCTCCGTAAATTTTTGAGTTTTTCATAAATTAACAATTTAATAATTTATAATCGACATATCCAAAATTACAACTTTAGCTTGACCTTCCCCTAAAAGAACTTCTACATTTTTAGGTTTATTAATTTCTTTTGAACCTAATTGCTTTAAAATCTCAATAGCTTTTTTACTATTAAGATCACAAACAGCGATTAATTGGGCTTTTGGGTTTTTTTCTTTTAGAGATTTAACAGCTAATTTAGCCAAGTAATGACCATATCCTTTATGTTGAAACTCTTTATTAACTATCCAGCTACCGAATTCGTATACTTTCTGGCCATATTCATTTTTTCCAGGCCAAAGTTTATTTTTAACGAATCCTATTAATTGGTTTGTATTTTTTTTGAGTAATACAATTGCGTCTCCTGGATCAAAAAATTTAATTATTAGCTCCTCAGGTTTAAATTGCAGCATAGTATCTTTATATTGCTTTAATAAAACTGTTACTTTAGCCGCAATTATTTTCTTGACATCTATCGGTAATTTAGCAATGTTTTTTCCTGTAATGGTGACTTCTCCATTTAGTTTCATATATTTTTTCCCCCCTTTTTGTTTATTTTTGAGGCTATAATCGACTGTAATTCGTAAAGCTTTATGAAACCATTAACTTCCTCTTTTGTCCAAGATTTACTTTGAGCGTAGACAGCTATGGTTGGGTCAATTAAGGAATTATTTGTCATTACGGAAACAGGCAGGGCGTTTCCGTATTCTAACTTCATCAAGACGGTTCCGTTAACAAAATCTTGCTGAGAATTGATAAAGGCCTTTAAATCTTTGACATGTGGATCATATAACTTGCCGTTAAAGACCATCTCCGTGAATTCCTTTGAAACAGAATCACTGAAGTACATCTGAGACTTTGTCAAAACATACTGTTCTAAGGCTTTGTGGGCAATTATAAGAAACAAGAGCCCTGGTGCTTCAAATACCAAATGACCTTTGATTCCAATCATACAGTCACCGGTATAGTAACCTTTTCCAAATCCATATTTACCGACATTTTTATTAAGATAATCGATGATTTTCCAACTATCTATATTTTTTTTATTGAGTTTTACAGGAACTCCTTTTTTGAATTCGATTTCAAAATAGGCTTTTTCCTTAACTTTTTCTCCAGTTACCCATTGGAAAATATTCCCGACGGGCTCTAGGTTTTGATCAATCTCCGATCCGGAATAGGTGATTCCGGCAAGACTTATATTGACAGAGTATTTTTTATGAATATCGTCCACAGTGAAACCTTTCTTTATTAGGAACTTTTTTTCTTCTTCCCGGTTGCCTCCTGTATCTTTAATTGGCTCAACCACTTCTATATATGGATTTAATATTTTAGCCGCAATATTAAAACGTATTTGATCATTACCCATTCCGCTGTTTCCTGTAGCAAAGTAATTGGCCTTTTCCTTTTTTGCTATCTCAAGGCATTTTTCTACCAAATGATAACGTTGGGAAGAGACCAGATTCGGATAAGATCCTTCATAAAGTCCGTTCGTTTTGATAATCCATTGGAGCATAGAGTCAAAGTAATACTTCTTAGCATCTACAAAATAATGTTTTATTGCCCCAAGTTTTTTAGATTTTTCTCCAATTTCGTTTTTTTCTTCAATACTTAATCCTCCGGAATCTATAGTGACGGTTATAACTTGATAACCTTCATCAATAAGATAAGGAACACAGAAACTAGTATCCAGACCTCCGGAAAAAGCGAGAACGACTTTTTTATTTTGCTTTTTCATATATTTTTTAAAAATTTATAACCCTGCCTACCGGCAGGCAGGCATAAAAAATCCCCCTCCATAATTAGAGGGGGAAGCTGTATTTTTTGACCATTAAAAAACCCGCCTTTTCTTAGGCGGGGATTGGTAATTGATTTTTACTCTTTAGGTCATAAAAATTCTACCTTCCCCAAAGGTTCTCCTTGAGATCAAATTGGTTGAAAGCAGTATTTTCATATTTTTCTATTATAGCACAATTTTTAAGAAGTAAAGTAGTAAAATAAAAAGTTATATGTGGTTTTGGTATGCGCTGTTATCAGCTTTGGTTTCAGCCGTTTCCGTTATCCTCAATAAAAAGGCGTTAAAGAATATCAATGCTTCTCTAGTTTCCTGGGCATTATTTGCTTTTTCAATTCCTTTTCTAATCTATCCGGCTTTCAAGGACGGTTGGCCGAAATTAAACATTATTTTCTGGATAGCAATTACTGCCTCTGTAGTTATGTTTGCCTATGCTAAGACTTTAGCTTTAAAATCTTTAAAAGGCAGTTTGATGTCAGAGGTAGTGCCTCTGGCATTTTTCAGCGTTCTGTTTCAGTACATATTTGGATTAATCTTTTATTCTGAAATATTGAAAATTATTCCTATATTAGGATTAGTGTTAATTATTGTTGGCGGTTATCTTTTGAAAGTCGAAGAAGCAAGAGAGGATTTTTTAAAACCGTTTAAACTGTTATTTACCAACAAAAATGCTTTTATGTATTTGGTCGCCATGGTGATCATGCCCCTGACATCGGTATTTGACAAAGCTGGTTTAATAAATATTAAACCAATCAACCAATCATTCTTGCTTCTCTGGGAAAATGTACTGACAACTATATTAATAGGTTTTTATATGACGAAAAAAGATAAGCAATGGACAATCGATTTAAAAAATAATTTTTGGAGTCTTTGTTTAAACGGGATCGTCTACACAGTTCTTGCTCTTTTATATTTATATGGAATTACAACCGGCGCCTTAGCTTTGGTATCAGGGGTAAAAAAACTTGAGGTATTTTTCGTTTTAATATTTGCCTGGTTTCTTTTCGGTGATAAACCTAAAAGAGGAGTCTGGTTGGGTAGTTTTATCATGCTTTTGGGAGTGATTTTGATTAAAATTGGCTAATTAACTTCGCTTCTTGAATTATTTTTTAAGTTAACTTACAATAATACTACTTGTCATTTCGAACGAAGTGAGAAATCTAGCAAAACGTAATTTACGCTCGTTTCACTCGCTAGATCCCTCGTCGTCCCGCTTTCGGCGGGACTCCTCGGGATGACAGGGGGAATTATGAAAAGTAAATTAGTTCTGCTTTTGATTTTGATTCTTCTTTTTGCCGGTTTTGTCTGTGTCAGGTATTTTATTTTGGATAAACAAAGTGCCTATGGAAAACTTAAAATCATCTCTTCACCGATGACGAGCGTATTCATTAACAACATGGTGATTGGCAAAACTCCGTATGAGGACAAATATAAGGTTGGTGAATATCTTTTAAAACTGATTCCCGAAGGAACGGCGACAGAAACCGCTTCCTGGAACGGAAAGATAAATGTTTATAAAAATGCTCTAACTTATGTCAATCGCGAACTTGGATCTTCTGATATTTTTTCCGCCGGGGAGATTTTTACTACGCAAAAGATGTCAACAGCGCCAAAAAACAGTAATTACGGCGAAATCTATGTTGAGACCGAACCGCAGGGAGCGATTGTTACTTTGGATAACGATGAAAAAGGCGTTGCTCCGCTCGTCCTTCAAGACGTTTTGAGAGGCGATCACGAACTATCAATTTTTATGCCTGGTTTTTTCCGAAGAAGCCAGAAAATCAATGTCGATTCAGGGTATCGGGTTAACTCTTCCTTTAAATTAGCTCTTGATCAAAGTCAAAAACAGCTGATCAAAGACCTGGAAAAAGAAGCGACAGGAGCTGCCAAGAACGGCAAAATCTATGTGACCATTAATAATAATCCTCAGGGTTGGTTGAGAGTTCGCGCCGACGCATCGGTTGAGGCGACAGAAGAAGCCAAGGTAAAAGTCGGGGAAAAGTATGAATTTCTAGAGGAAAAACCCAGTTGGTTTAGGATTAAGTTTAATGGTAATAAAGATGGAGTAGTTTCTGGTGAGTTTGTTGATGGCTGGGTGTCTTCAGAATATTCTACGAAAGAAGAATAAGATACAAATCTACGAATGTATCCTAACTACAAATATTCGTTGATTAAAATTAATTAGTAAATTAGAATCTTATTTCTGTTTCCAAATGAATTTGTTATAGAGAATATATGAATAGGGAATGATAACGAAGGCGATGATAAGGATTTTATATAAGTACCAAAGTTTTCTGCCAAAAATACCTACTAAAATCTGAAGGCCAACTGTTTGAATAGCGATTGATCCTGAAGATACAAAGTTAAATTTTAGAAAGCTTACTAAATAGTTTCCTACCCCGCCTTCGATTTTTTTATGACTAAAACTCCAAAAGTTATTGAGGAAAAAATTTGAGATGATCGCCGTTTCTGTACTCAATAAGGTTATCAACCAGACAGCTTGATGCAGTTTCTGAATTCCCAGATAAGAGATGCCAAAGTCAATTCCAAATCCGATCAGGCCAACAATAACGAATTTAATAAATGAAGAATACGTAAAAAGATAAAGAAAAATTTGAAAAATATATTGAGAAACAAATATTTTAGATTTACCATATTTTCTATCAATAAAATTATTAGGGATTTCAGCAATTTTAGCTCCTTTTTTAATTGCATAATCCAACATAGCAATCTGAAAAACATATCCGGAATAATTTTTTATATGTTCGAGAGCGTCTTTGATCAGCCAGATTTTTATTGCCCGGTAACCATTTGTCCATTCATGAATATTTAGTTTCATGAACCCAAGCCGAATAGTTAAATTAGCTAAAATAGATAATATTTTTCTATGGACTCGCCAATTACTGGGAATAGAACCGCCTTTGATATAACGGGCCCCAATGACTATATCAGCGCCTTTGGCGATTTTATCTAAGAATAAAGGTATATCGTTTGGATTATGAGAAAAATCAGCATCCATTTGTATAATGACAAATGGCTGAATGTTTTCAATAGCGTAAACAAAAGCCTGATGATATGCTTTGCCCAGCCCTTCTTTTTTCGTTTCTAGAAGATAAATTTTATTAGAATATTTTTTTTGGAGAGTCTTAACAATTTTAGCAGTATCGTCGGTTGAAGAACTATCATTAATCAAAACATCGATATCCCAGTTAGGAACTTTTTTATTTTGAGCTAAAATATTTACTATTAATTTTTCAATAGTTCCGGCTTCGTTAAAGGTGGGAAGAATAATAATGGCTTTTTTCATAGTTTAAATTAAGATTCTAATCTACTAATTAATTCTAATCAACGAATATTTGTAGATTAGGATACATTCGTAGATTGGGATCTAAAATATTGAATTGTTAACTTTAATCCTTCTTCTAAATTTATTTTTGGTTGCCACCCTAAAAGTTTCTTTGCTTTTGCTATATCAGGGCATCTTTTTTTCGGATCATCCTCGCCTATCGGCTGGAAAACGATTTTGCTATTTGAATTGGTCAGTTTTTTTATCAGCTGAGCAACATTTACAACTTTTCTTTCATCGGAATTGCCGAGGTTAATAATTTCTCCTTTTAAATTTTTAGTTTCTCCTAATAAAACAAGGCCGGTAACCATATCTGAAACATAGCAAGAAGATCTGGTTTGCGTTCCATCGCCGTATATTGTTAATTGCTGATTGTTAATTGCTTGGTTAATGAAATTAGAAATAAATCGGCCATCTTCCTTATTCATAAAAGGACCATAGGTATTAAAGATCCTAGCAATTCTAGCATCAATATTATATTTTCTGATGTAAGCGCTAATAACAGCTTCGGCAAATCTTTTTCCCTCATCATAACAAGATCTCGGTCCGGTAGTATGGACGTTACCAAAGTAAGTTTCCGGCTGCGGAGTTACTTTTGCGTCTCCGTAGACTTCGCTTGTCGAAGCAAAAACAAAAACACTGCTTTTACTTCTGACAAAAAAGTCCAAAAGATTAATGAGGCCGATACTGTTGACTTTGAAAATTTCAAAAGACAGTTTTTCAAAGACCGCTGGCGAAGCAGGTGAAGCCAAGTCATAAACGATGTCAAACTGGGGAAGAGAAGAAAAACTAAAGTTGATTAGGTCTGCTTCTACGATTTGTAAATTTTTATTAACGGCAACTTCTTTTAAGTTATTTTTGTTGCCGGTGACGTAGTTGTCGATAACAACAACAGAATGGTTCTTTTTTAGATAATGTTTTACTAAATGGGAGCCGATAAAGCCGGCTCCTCCGGTGATTAGAATTTTCATTACGGTCTTCCGATTGAAAAATATTTAAATCCGAGTTTTTTCATCAAGTCTGGTTCATAGATATTTCTGCCGTCAAAAATAAAAGGATGATTCATAATCTTTTTTATTTTTGAAAGATCAATCTGCTTAAATTCGTTCCACTCGGTAATGATCAGGATGGCGTCGGTTTTGGCCGAAGCGTCATAAAGATTATTTTTAAAACTGACTCTATTTTCAAAAAGTTTTTTTACATTTATTATCGCCGCCGGATCGTAGGCTTTTATCTCAAAACCCTGTTTTAATAGTTGGTCAATAATATAGAGAGAGGGAGCTTCTCTTATGTCATCGGTATTTGGTTTGAAGCTCAAACCCAAAATCCCCAATTTTTTACCAGGAGCATTTTTGGATACGACCTCGATAAAATTGTCCATGGCGGTTTTGTTAATTTCTTCGACCGCTTCCAAGAATTTAGAATTGATAGCTAATTTTTCACCAATATTTAAAAAGGCCTTGACGTCTTTAGGAAGACATGATCCGCCGTAACCAACACCAGGATAGAGAAAACTACGGCCGATTCTATTGTCTAGACCAACGGTATTAAGGACATCAGTTACGTTGGCTCCGGCTTTCTCGCAATAAAAAGAAACTAAGTTGGCAAAAGAGATTTTGGTTGCAAGTATTGAGTTTGAAGCATATTTAATCATTTCTGCCGAAACGAGATTGGTAATGATTCTTTTTCCGTTAATAGGCTGGTGAAGTTTAATTAATAAATCGATGGCTTTTTTTGAGTCGCTACCGAGGACGATACGGTCTGGATTAAGAGTATCATAGATGCCAGTACCTTCCCTCAAGAATTCTGGAACTGAAGCGACGGCGAATTCAGCTGACCTTGATTTGTGCCTTTTAATAATAGTTTCGATTTTTTTATTCGTACCAACCGGCACGGTGCTTTTGCAACAGATAACGGTTAATTTGTTTTTGAGATTTTTAGCAACTTTTCTGACGACGTCGATGACATTAGTTAGATCAGCTTCACCGGTTTCTTTGGGTGGAGTGCCAACGGCAATAAAAACAATTTCCGATTCGCTGATAGAATTTTCATAATCGTCGGTAAAAAAGATTCGTCTTGCTTTAAGATTTTTTTGGAGCATCTCTCTTAGTCCAGGCTCAAAGATGATCGGATCGCCTTTTTTGAGCCTGGCGAGTTTTTCTTTAGTGTGGCCGATCACCCAGACTTTGTTACCAAAGTCGGCAAAAACACAGGCTGTTATAAGGCCAACATAACCGTGACCAACAATTGTGATAGTCATAAATATCAATTATAAATCACAAATGTAATTTTATCTCATTAAGCCCTTCGGAAAATGTCTTCATCTTCCAAAAATTGTTTTTTTTGGACCTGATATCGACTAGTTTCGGCAGAGAAGCTTTATCTTTAACGTATTCTTCATAGGAAGTTTTTCCGATAAGCGATTGATCAAGCTTAAATTGTTGAGCAATGGTTTGGCAAGCATCGTAAGGAGATAGAGAATTGGCACCAACAAGATGAAAAATTTCTGGACTATAGTTTTGAAAAAGTTGCTTTAAACCAAAAGCAATGTCGTCAATGAAAGTAGGAGTCATCAACGAATCTGTAATCATTCTGAGAGATTTTTTTTGTTCGAGAAAAAGTTTAAATGTGCGGAAAAAGTCTTTTTTCGTTTCGAAAACCGCGCGGTAAGGATAGGCGATCCGGACAATCATAGCTTGATCTTTGACAATCTTTTCACCTTCGTATTTTGAGGCGGCGTAAACAGCAATAGGGTTAGGGACAGAGTCTTCATAATAAGGTGGCTGTTTTCCGTCAAAGACAAAGTCGGTGGAAATATAGATGAATTTTTTACCTTTACTATTAACAACATCAAAGACATTCTTTGTGCCATCGCGGTTGATTTTAAAAGCCGATTCTTTCTGTTGTTCAGCTCCGGCAACATTGGTGTAGGCAGCCAAATGAAGAAAAATATCAAAGTCAATTCCTTGTAAAACGTTTTTCACTTGACCAGCGTTGGTAATATCCATTTGTGATTGGAGAATAGGAATGAATTCAAACTCAGTCTTTAGAAGTTCGACAATTCTTGATCCAACCAAACCATCAGCACCAGTGAGAGCGATTTT
>PFOE01000105.1 GCA_002792355.1 Candidatus Roizmanbacteria bacterium CG_4_10_14_0_2_um_filter_36_35
TGGCGACCAATGAAAAATGGTTAAATGTCAACTGTCCAAAATGCGGAAAACCAGCCAAGCGGGACGCGGAAACTCTTGATACTTTTTTCGACTCGTCTTGGTACTTTTTACGTTATGTTAATCCAAAATATAACAACGGGCCATTTGACACCCGTAGGGTGGCAAAGCTGACTCCGGTTGATGTCTATTTCGGTGGTGCCGAACACACCTTGGGTCATACTTTGTACGCCCGTTTCTTTACTAAATTTTTTAACGACCAAAAAATGTTAGATTATGATGAATTTGCCTTAAAAAGAGTTCAACACGGCGTTGTTTTGGGACCGGATGGTAATAAAATGAGTAAATCAAAAGGTAATGTGGTTAATCCTGACATACAAGTTAAAGAATATGGATCAGATACTGTCCGTCTTTATCTTTGTTTTATGATGCCGTATGAGGGGACCGGTCCTTGGTCTGATCAAACAATCGCCGGAGTTAATAGATTTTTGACGAGAATTTGGGAGATTTATCAGAATTATTTTGTCATCCTTCGTCAAGCTCAGGATGACAAAAGTGTCATGGTGAGCTCGACGAACCATGATAAAAATCTGGAAACAAAATTAAAGAAAACAATAAAAAAAGTCACAGAAGACATAAGTAATATAAAAATGAATACGGCCATTGCCGCCATGATGGAGTTTCTAAACGATTGGGAGCGAAATCCACAGGGATTATTAATAGAGAGCGCCAAGAATTTTTTACAAATCCTAGCTCCGTTTGCGCCGTTCTTGACAGAAGAAATTTGGCGAAGTATTTTTGGCGAAAAAACTTCTATTCATCTATCATCTTGGCCGAAAGTGGAAGGAGAAATATTTGAGGAAAAAATGACGATTCCCGTTCAAGTCAATGGAAGATTACGTTCCACCATATGGATGTCAAGTGAGAAGATAACAAATAAAAAATATGTAGAAGAAATGGCATTAAAAGAAGAAAAGGTGAAAAAATATTTGACAGGAAAAGATTATAAAATCGTTTATGTTCCAGGAAAAATCCTGAATTTTGTAATAAATTAGATTGTCATGTCAAGCCGATATCCAACCTCGGAGGTTGCGGAGGTCTTGACGCATCGGAAATTAGTTTATGACATATATTTTTTATGTTATCCATTATTATTCCTACCTATAACGAAGAAAAGTATTTAGGAAGATTGCTGCGCTTGATAAAAAATCAATCTTATCAGCCTAAGGAGATAATTGTGGCTGATAATCGTTCGACCGATAGAACAGTTTTAATTGCCAGAAAATTTGGCTGCCGAGTAATTAAAGGAGGAACACCGGCTCAAGGAAGAACCGCCGGCGGAAAAGCAGCCACAGGAGGTATTTTCCTTTTTTTAGACGCCGACGTTGTTTTTAAAGGGCGGAATTTCTTAAAAAGAATCATTAATGATTATAAAAACAATCGAAATAGCATAGCCACTGTTTGGTTTGTTTCACAGGAGCGAAATTTTCTTAACAAATTTATTTGTTGGGTGGCTAATCTCAATAAAAAAATAAACCTAATTATTACAAAAAAATGGCGGGTTGTTATTGGAGACTATGGCCTTTTTATTATTTGCAGCAGATCAATTTTTAATACGGTCGGATTTTTTTCTACTCTTGCAACCAATGCTATTACGATGGAAGATACGCTTTTTTTTAGAGAAACGATAAAAAAAGGAGCTCAATATAGAGTGCTTCCGGAAAAAATATATATATCAGGAAGGAGGCTTAAAAATAAAAATCTTTTTAGACTATTGACTTGGGGGACTCTATGTCTATTGATTATAACAGCTAGTTTTTTTAAACTAAGAGTCAATAGAGACATGATTAGAATGTATGAGGAAATAAGAAAAGGAAGGTAGTGATGAAAATTTTTTGGGATAAGGCCCTATGGATTATCAAAATAGACAAAAATATTACGATGCTTTGAAAAAACAGTTGGAAGACAATATTTTTAAGCATTCGTTGGCGCTTGAAGCATGCATGGGTGGACTGTACGATTATTTTTTAAGTAACCAATTAATCCAAAACGAACCCTCCAAAGAGGACTGGATGCTGGCAGGGTTAATTCATGATATTGATTATTCAGGAGAATTTAAACCAACTCATCCGCAAAAAACTATTGAGGCGTTAGCTAAATATGGCTTGACAATTTCGGAAACTGTTCACAACATTGTTAAAGCCCATGCGCCTTCATTAACCGGACGTCAGCCGCTAAATAAAGCTGAATGGTCGATTTTTTGTGCCGACAGTTTAACAGGTTTAATCGTCGCCACAACCTTAGTTTATCCCAGTAAAAAAATGGCTGACGTGAAGTTATCATCAGTAATAAAAAGATTTTTAAAAGAACCAAAGTTCGCCGCGGGAACAAGGCGAGAGGATGTCAAAAAATGCTCTTTAGCTGAAGGATTAAATCTACCTTTAGAAAAATTCATTGAGATCTGCTTTGAGGCGATGAAGAAAATCGCGCCTGAGATCGGGCTTTAATTACTTTCCAGAAGATTTTCTTCCTAATGATCGCACCAATTCTGACTTTGGCATATATTTATGCTCTAAGGTTAGTTTTTTTTCTTCTATTTGTCAAGAGTAAGATACATCTTGACAAACTTTGGCAAAGTATGTTATTATATATTCATATGAGTACTATAAATATTTCTTTACCATCTGATCAGGTTAATTTGATTGATGGATTTGTCAAAAAATTCGGCTTTGCCAATCGAAGTGAATTTATTAGATCAATAATTCGAGTCTTGATACGAAAGCCAGAATTGGTGGAGACCGCCTCAACCTATCCTTTTTTGGCACCAAAAACAAAATCGATAAAAACGATCATCAGTGGTTTTAAAAAAAATAAAAAGTATTCGCAAGCATTTCTCAAAGATTTAGAAGAAGGCCTAAAGACAAGCGATTATTTCCAGTCTTAATTTATGGACATTTTACCTCTATCTGAAAAAATTAAAAACAAGATAGAGAAACACCATCTCCAAAAAAAATTTAACAAGCAGACAAAGTTATTTAAACTCAATCCTAAACATCCAAGTTTAAATGTTAAGCTTCTTGAACCAAAAGAATATGGAATTTATAGCTTTCGGATTGATAGAAAATATCGAGGTTTATTTATCTTTAGACCAGATAAACAAGCGATTGAGATTTTAGCAATCACGGTTCATTATCAATGATATCAAAAAATTTATCGAGACCTGTTTTAAGGCAATGGAAAAAATCGCTGGAGAAATAGATCTCTAACTATTTTTGCAATTAGTTTATTGTTAGGCTATAATTATCAGAATTTATGGTAGAACAAGCCGCTTATATTTTTCCAGTAAGAGATCTTGCAAGACGAATAGTTACAACAGATACTATTATTGCTGATCAACCTGGGTATCATATTTTAAGCTCACAACCTGATTTAGAGGTGGCTAGAAAAAAAATTACAATGTATGGTTCAATAAGTGAAGATGTTGTTGCAAAAAAAAATAATCAAAAAGACTACCTTCTTGGAGTTCAGTGTTTTAACGAGCTATTGCAACTATTAGCAGCAGATGATCCGTTAATCACAGACTTAGGCATTACTGATGAAGAGTTAAGATTAAACTTGAAAAAAGGAGTTGATTTTAAAACAGAATGTCTTATTAATAAAACACAGGTTTTAGCAAAAAAACAAAGTGGAAATTTTCAACAAGAAATTCAAGTTATTGCGGAACAGTTTGGAGACTTACAAAACTTAAAAGAAAAGTTATTTACTACTCCTTCAACCTTATCAAAAGCATAAGTTGTAATAGATAGACAAAAACTGGAGAAAAACGAAGAGCAGCCTGTTGGCCGAAACAGGCAATAATGACAAACAAAACTCCAAATGAAATCATTCTTCCCAGATCCAAAAATAATTCTTGATCAAAAATTAACGCATAAATATTATGTCCGGCCGTTAATTTTTCTTCATCCATGATATTCATCGTAATCGGCCCGGCAGTCAGCCACATGAACTCGATCGTCAAGTAGTTAACAGCAAGATAAATAACCGTGGCCCACGAGTTAAAAAACCAACCAAAAATAATCGTCGCTACTAAACCCGAAAGAACGGTTATTAATAAAACTGGTTTCTGATGGTGGACTTTTGCTTTTCTGCCATAGTAGTAGATAAGACAAGCAGAAACCAGATAAAGGAAAGAGCTAAATGAACCAAGGACATTTTCCGCTCCTAATTTTGTCAAAATTAAAAGTGTCGGGAAAAATAAAGAGATGCCTTCGATAAGACCAATTGATGTTACGAGTCCTCGAATCTTCCACCATCGAGCCGTGGTTTTTGTGATGACAACATGAGAAATTTCCGGCGACCGGTGTTCATCTTTGACGATTTTTAAACCAGCTAATAATAATAAAACAAAGGCAAATAACATAGAGATCTGATACCCCTTGAAGGGAACAAAATAAATAAACCAACCGATTATTAAAGGAATAAAAATACCTGTTAGCGTATTGAAACTAAAATTTAA
Organism: Candidatus Roizmanbacteria bacterium CG_4_10_14_0_2_um_filter_36_35; assembly: GCA_002792355.1. Classification (GTDB taxonomy): domain Bacteria; phylum Patescibacteriota; class Microgenomatia; order UBA1406; family GWC2-37-13; genus GWC2-37-13. The sequence continues at coordinate 4,514 of PFOE01000105.1, forward strand.
TCCCAGGAAATAGTCGCGGTTATGACTGGTAGTTTCTTTGTAGGTCAAATAATTTCTATTGGCCCAGTACATGCCATAACCGACGCCAAATAAAAGACCAAAAACAAGATAAGACAAAGCGGTTGTTGTTGGAAAAAAGACAATAGTGATAGGAATTAGAGCGGTTAAGATGGCACCGAAAAAATAAAGATGCGTGATTTTAAACTTTTTTAAGAGATAACCATTAAAATAAAAAATTAGAGGAAGCATTGTTGTTTCGCCAATGTTATAAAAGGCAAGACTAACAATATCTCCCTGCTTTCTCCAGATAAAGGCGTTCATAAAAGTGCCGATTAGTGGATAAGTAGTGCCGAAATATAAATAAGAAACCAGTAGGTCACGGGCTTTTTGAGAAAGAGAGAGAAAATGGGAAAGTTCTTTTTGGATGAAGTTCATTATATTTTATATATTCTATCAAACAAAAAGGATTTGCGAAACAGTTATAATATTGATAAAATCAATTCTTGATTTTTGGGCCCGTAGCTCAACCCCGATTAAATCGGGGTCAACTGGCAGAGCAGGAATGTTATAAATATTAGATGTGTTGGTTTTATATTTTAAAGAACGAAATAACTAATAAATACTACACAGGTTCTACTGTTAATTTAAAAGAAAGATTAAAACAACATTTACGAGGAAATACAAGAACAACGAGAGTATTAAAAACTTACCAATTGGTTTACTGGGAAAAATTTGATAAAATAGTTGCTGCTCGTAGAAGAGAAAAACAGATAAAATCTTTTAAGAGTAAAAAATATATTGAATGGTT
>PFOE01000097.1 GCA_002792355.1 Candidatus Roizmanbacteria bacterium CG_4_10_14_0_2_um_filter_36_35
CTATAAGTAGTATATTATAATAGTTTATCAAAGTCAAAACAATATGGCAAATTCAGTTAGTGAAAATATCCGCAAACTTCGGATTAAAAAGGGAATATCCCAAGATCGCCTCTCAAAAGACGCTGATTTGGCGTTAAATACGGTTGTAAAGATAGAAATAGGCGAAAGCCCGAATCCCACTGTGGACACATTAGAAAAAATAGCCAAAGCCCTCGGCGTTTCTCCCGCCGATTTATTTAAGGAATAAAAAATATGGCAACCACACATAAATTGATACTTGGGAATTGCATGAGTATGGAAGAAATTCCCGATGGAAGCGTGCATTTGATGGTTACTTCGCCACCATATTTTAATGCACCCTTTGATTATAAAGGATTATTCAAAACTTACGGACAATATCTCGGCGTATTAAGAAACTTCGCGCAAGAAACATTTAGGGTTTTACAAAACGGAAGAATTGCTGTTTTGAATATTGATGACATGTTAATAGACGGCGAAAAATTTCCCATTGTTGCTGACGCGACAAAAATTTTTCAAGAAGCTGGTTTTAGATACAGGGACAGAATCATTTGGAAAAAACCAGATGGCTATTTAAGAATTAGTCGTCGGAGTGGAGTTATTTTACAAAATCCCTATCCGATGTATTTTTACCCCGATAACCTACTGGAAAACATAATAATTTTTCAAAAGGGTAAATTTGATTATCACTCAATCTCTAAAGATGTGCGGGAAAAATCAAAAGTGGACACAAAAGAAATCCAAAAAAATAAATGGTATATGACTCTTTGGGAAATGAATAATGTAATGCCCGGCTCGCCATTAGAAAAAGGCATCGCGGCTTTTCCCGAAGAATTGCCATATCGCGCAATTAAACTTTTTTCTTACAAGGGCGAGACCGTATTGGACCCATTTGCCGGTAGCGGCACAACAATGAAAAAAGCGCGCGAATTAGAAAGAAATAGCATTGGCATTGAAATAAAAAAATCACTCGTTCCAGTTATTAAAAAAAAGTTGGGTTTTGATGGCGGTCAAAATACTTTTTTCACCGATCAAAACGACAAATTAGAAATTATCAACCGTAAAGCAGGAAAATATGGACATATTAGCTAAAATCAAAGGCATAAAATATAATCCGCTTCTTTGTCGGGATTTAGAAGTTTTTGACTACAAAGATTTAGAAAAAGCATTGGCTTCTTGTGCTTCTTTTATTCTTAATATCAACAAAGAAAATAAAGTCGCTATAAGTTGGTGGGTTTCGGCTAAACGCACTCGTTCGTATCCTTACACAAGAGTTTATGACACTTTGGGTTTTTCCGGTAAAAAAATAACGATAATTCCAGTTGTTAAAGACGAAGGGAAAGAAGGCGACAGAGATTTTTTGCAGTGGGATACGATTTCGTTAATGAGTTTATTGGGAGTTTATGTAATTATTGCTTATTACAGTGATGCTAAAAGAAGTAAAAGATACAGGCACAAAATTACAAATCAGCGGTTTGATATTGATTACATCAGAGAACAAATTAAAAATATTCTTTCTTATCAATCGGACGCTTTGCATTGGAATCTTGCTCATGTTGATAAAGTTGGACAAATTGGGGAAAGGGCGATGGAAGTATACGCTAAAATTTCCAAAAAATTGAAAGTAGAAATGCACTCGCGGCAAACTGCGGAAAAAAGGATTATTGAACTTTTGAAGGGCAAAGATGAGTTTATGAAATTGTCGCGAATGTTAGCAGAAAAAGCCCAAAGACGAGAACGGTTGACTATTCAACCAAAAGAAAATTTATCGGGAACAAAAGCAATAATCACAATACAAAATTATTTAGGCGGGTATTATTATTTCACTTCGGACGAAGCCGAAGTCAAAGGAAATAATGTTTTTCTTATTGAAGGCAAGCACAGCAAAAATAATTTTTTGCCGTCTTTGGAGGATATTAAAGATGGATTATTAAAAATGATTTTATTCACAAATTTGGAAGATGTAAAAATTGGGGGTAAAAATTACAACGCTAAACCAGTTTTGAAATTAACTATTGAAAACCATTTTGATAGTGAAAATCTTAACGCTACGCAAAAGAGGGCTTTGGAATTACTTCGCAGAGAAGCAAAAACTAACGGCTTTCAGGTTAAAATTATATGAAATTAAAAAAGTTTAGAATCCAAAATTACTGCTCAATAATTGACTCTGGGGTTATAGAATTGTCTGAAAACGACAATGTTTCGGTTTTTGCCGGGCAAAATGAGTCAGGTAAAAGCTCGTTGCTTAGAGCTCTATATGATTTTGAGCGAGGGAAATTTGAACCAGATTCTATGCCTTTTTCTAAGGGGCAAAAGCCTATTCAGTCCGTTAGTTGTACCTACAGAATTGAGCAAAGCGATGATATTGCTGATATTCTTTCTGACATTGTGATTGATGATTACAAGTTAGAGGTAGAAGAAGGACAAAAGATACTTGACGAAAATAAACTTAAAAAAATCCGAGAATTTACAATAATAAAAACGAATGAAAATGGCGAAGTAAAAGACGCTGTTGATGATAATTCTTTTAAAATTTTTCAAGCCGCAATTCTTGATAAACCAAAAGAAGTTAAAGAAGGGAAAGAAGCCAAAGCCGATGAAAGCGAAGAAACAAAAGAGAAATACATTGATATAGCCGACGAGCAAAATTCCGATGTCGCTGATTTGTTTTGGCAAGCGGGACCAAAAATTGTTTTCTTTGATGATTTTTGTGATTTACTGCCAAATAAAATTTTCATTTCAGCTCTCAAGGAAAAGAAAACGGATACCGAAGGTTACCGTGCCGTCCGAAATTTAGAACAAATACTAGAAACAGATTTTGTTAAAAAGGATGAAGAGGCCGATTCTGTCAGAAGGACCAAAGAGGACGAAGAAAATGAAGTTTTGTCGGTTAATTTTCAAAAAGATTGGGGTCAGAGAATACATGGAGAAAATAAAGTTCTTGTCAAATATGATTTTCAAAAAAGAAATGGCGAAGGTGAAAATGGGTCGTACATAAATTTCTATGTTGAAACAAAAAAGGGACAACCTCTTCCCCCAAAACAACGAAGCAAGGGTTTAATTTGGTTTTTGTCGCTTTGGTTGGAATTAAAGGCACAAGATATTGAACATAATGATTTAGTCCTTTTACTGGACGAGCCAGATCAACATCTGCATGTTAAAGCTCAAAAAGATATACTAAAACTCATAAATAAATTAGCGAGCGGTGATAAAAATAAAAAAGGTGACCAAATTTTTTATGCGACTCACTCGCCTTATCTCATTGAGGTTGATTATTTGAGCCGAATAAAACTTGTCTTAAACACCGAAAATGAGGGAACAAAGATTGAGGACATAGTAACAAGTAAAATTGACACAGAGTACAAAAAAGACGCCCTGCAACCAATAGCGGACGCAATCGGGCTTAATGTTAGCGAGTTTTCGCCATTGAATAACAAAAATGTTATCCTTGAGGGCATTTCAGATTATTACTACTTTTCAGGAATGAAAAAAGTATTAAGCAAAACTGGTAATTATGCATTTGTTCCCGGAATAGGAGTCAGACAAATCAATAATCTTATTTCTATGTCAATCGGTTATGGATTGTCTTGGATTGCTATTATTGACGATGACCCCGAAAAAGGCGGCAAGGATTCCAAGAAAAAATTTGACGAAATAAAGGATTCTGTTTTTGACGGCGACGAAGACAAGACAAAAGAAAAGGTACATATTCTTGAGGAGATAGTTGGTATTGAAAATATGTTCACTCATAACGACCTTAAATTGATTGATTCTAGTGTTAAGCAAGATAGCGACAAAACAAAAGTCGTTGGACGCAAAAGGAAGGTCTTATTTTCAAAATTATTTTTTGAAAAAGCAGATAAAGGCGAGATTACAGAGGATAAAATTTCGAAAACTGCGAAAGATAATTTTAAAAAAGCATTTGATTTTATAGAAAGAAACTTTGTAAAATCAAATAAGAATTCTTAACCAGCTCACCACCCCTTTTTTAAATTTCCGCCGAAAAAATCGCCGTCGGAAGCGAGGGCGAGGCGGAAGGGGTGTGTGTGTGTGGGGGGGGATTCCGCCTCGCCCGAGCCGAAGCGAAGCCCCGCCGCCCTGCTCGTTCAGAGCAGAACCCAGCAAAAAAGTTTCCTTTTCCTTTTAGAAGAAAAAAA
>PFOE01000099.1 GCA_002792355.1 Candidatus Roizmanbacteria bacterium CG_4_10_14_0_2_um_filter_36_35
GTTTTCTTATGTTCAAAGTATACTTCCGAGCAGATGATAAAGCAGGGGAAAGGCGGGAAGATAATTAATATTACTTCGATCGATGCTCTTCATCCGTCATCTGTTGGTTTAGCTCATTACGATGCTTCCAAACACGGCGTCTGGGGATTCACAAAAAATTTAGCTCTGGAGTTAGCGCCTCATAAAATCTGGGTCAATGCGGTGGCGCCGGGCGGAATTTCCACTCCTGGAGTGGCAAAAATGCAGTCGGGAATGAAAATGCCGGCTGGAGTTGAAATGGCCAAGGTGCTGGAGGCTTTTATGGGTAAAATTCCCATGCACCGGATGGGCGAGCCGGATGACATCGGTAAGGTTGTTTTGTTTTTAGTAAGCGAAATGTCTTCCTACATGACGGGCAGCCAGATTGTGGTTGACGGAGGAGTGTTGTTGTCGTAAATTTATTACTCGTCGAAGGTTTCAAAGATTTTATTTTTCTTTTTGGTCGCCTTACATCTTATTACTCCATAAATAAAAACGGCAATTGAGACCGGCATGAAAAGCCAACTGATAATAACCAATAGGGGAGAGTTGAAAAGTTTTATTAAAGTTATACCGATAACGGTCATTGTTAAAGAGGTCCTTAAATAGGCCAAAAGAGTTCTTTCGATTGCCAAGTTGGTTCTCTGCCGCCAGTCGATCGCGACTTGAATAGTTATTGTTAGTATTCATAAAAAGATTATAACAGAAGCCAATCTTTATTTTTTAGCCTTAGACACCTTAAGGATGTCTGGAGTTTTACTTAATTCCTGATTTTTTCTTTGCTTTTCTTTAATCAAACCAGCTATATAGAGATATGCAGCTGTGAGAATAACAATTGCTGAACCGCCAATCGCTTTTATTTCGGTAGCATTTTCAACGATCCAACCCATCAATCCACCGTTTTCTTTCATAGGCTAAATTTCTCCACCCATGAGGCTAAAAATAGATAAAGTAAAGCTGACTAAAATCAGAGTGTAGTAATAAAGCCAGGGTTTTTTGGTGTGGTAAAAATAATAGAGAAGACCGAAGGTTGTTAAACCACCAAGTAAATAAGCAATAATTGGCCAGCGATAGAAAAACATTCCTAAACTGACAAAAACGACTGCCAAGGGTACAGTCATATAGATCGATTTTAAAAGCGTTTTTAGTTTAGAGCGAAAAACAAACAAGGAGATTATTCCAATAACAATAACAAACAGTCCATGCATTAATGGCGGTAACCAACTAAAGTTTCTCATCAAATCAACCTGTGTAAAAAGTTTTATAAACCAATCTATTAAGCTTTGGAAGAAAAAGTCCTAAAGAAAGGCGAGATTCAAAAGAATAAAACCAAAAACGGCAACGGCAATTGCCGATAAAATATTTTTGACAACAGGATTTTTAAACACCGTTATTATTAGCTGCTAAATAGTTAAAGGCATAAAAATAGTTTTTTGTTGGAGTCTCTTTTGATTGATAAATATTATCTCCCCAAAGATAGTCGACCAAAACTTCACGTAGTCGGCAGAGTTCTTTTAGACGCTTGATATTTTTTGGATCGGAAATTGTCATATCAAGAAGCTCAAGCATCCTCTCAAATGCCAATTGCGAATATTCTCTGTTTCTTTTTTTCTTCCAGTTAATCGCTCTTTCTACCTCACTGCCGATATTAGCCATCTGTTGGTAAAAAGAAAAACTATACCAACGTGAATTTTCTAAATCTTTATGAAATTTTTTCATTTAATAATTAATTTATTAACAATAACAATGATTCTTTTTTGAATTTCTATACTGTTAATACCTCGGGTTCTATTACCGAAAGAGGGACGAAGATTAATCATCGAATCAAACTCAATCCACTCTTTTTTCCCATACAAGTCAGGATAGAGATTAATTCCCCAAAGATTTTCCTGTTTTGAACCTTTAGACAATAATAAAGCTTCCTCATCAGAGTGAAGGTCGCTGTCGACGACAAGAATTTCTTTTTCTACATCAATGACCGCTTTGATAAGATTACCGAATCTTGACTGGGCAATTTTTTTCAGTTCATCTAAAGACACTTTATTTATAATAATTTGCATACAAATATTTTAATAAATTATCTCATATTTGTAATGATATAATTTAATTACTCAATATGCCGCAGTGGCGGAATGGCAGACGCGCACGGTTCAGGGCCGTGTTCCTTACGGAGTAGAGGTTCAACTCCTCTCTGCGGCACATTTTTTGTTAGCTAAAATTAGCAAGGGTTTATAAACTCTTGCTATAAATAATTATTTTGTCTATAATTTACTTATGAAATTTTATGAAAAAAGAATAGTTGAAAAAGCTCGACTTGCTAGAAGAAAAGGACTATCATTAAGAACAATTGAAAAACAATTAGGTGTTCCCAACAGTACAATATCCAAATGGGTTAGAGATATTAAATCGGATAATCATTTCTACATGAAAGCTCGTTTGTTAGAAGAAGAAAATAAAAATATATCAACCTATTTGTTGAGAAATTATAAAATTGACAAAGATCAGGCAAAAATATTATTAAGTTTATTATATTGGTGCGAGGGTTCAAAATATCCGGCAACTAACTGTGTAGCTTTTTCAAACAGCGATTATGTTTTAATAAAAACTTTTATTAGGCTTATGAGAAAAGGATTTGATATAAAAGAGAATAAATTTCGAGTTCGCCTGCAGTTACATTCCACACATGATATTAAAAAGGAAAATATTTTTTGGAGTAACCTTTTAAAGGTACCATTAAGCCAATTTGGGAAACCAACTGTAACTATTCCTAAAAACAAAAGAAAAAGAACTAACTATCGAGGCACGTGCACAATTAAATATTATGATGTAAAATTACTACTGAATATAACTGGTATTTATGAAACGTTTGGAAAGAAATTTGTTTAAGGAGGAGTCCGATAGCTGGTCAATTCGGGGAGTTTGCTAAACTCCTGAGTCGCAAGACTCGCGTGGGTTCGAATCCCACCTCCTCCGCCAAAGCCTTGAGGTTCTAACAGACCCACAGGCATAGCAGAAAAGCCCCATGGTGCTTGTTAAACAGGCTTGATTTGGACATTTTCAGGTTTTGTATCCTGGAGAAGATAAAAATCATCGAAGCCAATAATTATCATTTTTCCCTCAAAATCTCTCTAAAATCGTCAAAAACATCTCAATCTTTATCTGATTCTAGATATCCTGTAAAAAGCAAGGAAAACAGTTTGGGATCATTGGTCTCGGGAGGATCGGTAGCCGAGTGGCGGAAATCGCCTTGGGCTTTGGCGCAAAGGTATCTTATTGGTCAAAAAACAAAAAAAAGGAAATGGAGAAAAAAGGAATAAAATATAAAACTATTGACAAATTAATTCCAAAATGTGATTTTCTCTCTCTTCATTTAAGTAAAACCAAAGAGACCGAAGGAATCCTGAATAAAAAACGAATGAACTCAATTAAAAAAGGTGCGGTCGTAATTAATGTGGCGCCGATGGAATTAGTTGACCTTTCCGCTTTGACAAATCGATTAAAAAAAGTCGATATGACTTTTATCTTTGACAATCCGGATGAGATGGAGAAAAAAGATGTAGAGAAGTTAGCAAAATATAAAAACTGCATTGTCTATCCACCGATTGGCTTTATCACTGATGAAGCCACTGTTTTGAAAAAAGAAATTTTTGTGAGCAACCTCGAAAACTTCCTCAAAGGCCGTCCGAGTAACCAGGTTAATTCGTAATCCGTAATTCGTAATTCGCAATCAAATAATATAAAATAGACTTCATGAAAAACATCTGTACTTTATACCTCATCCGTCATGGAGAGACCGAGTGGAATGTGAAAAAATTGTTACAGGGTCATACTGACATTCCTTTAAATAAAAAAGGTGAAATCCAAGCAAGACAATTAGCAAGAAAGTTTGCCCAAACCCACTTTGACGCGGTTTTTTCCTCAGATTTAATTAGGGCAAAGAGAACTGCCGAGATTGTTACTCAAGAAAAAAAATTAGCAATTTTTACAACAAAAGCCTTAAGAGAAAGAAATTTTGGCCAATATGAAGGTAGATCATTTGTTCAGAAAAAAATATCAACATTAATTGGTAAACTTGAAGCGGAGACTAAAACTATCATAAAGGAACCATTTGAAAACAATGAGATATTAATGATGAGATTTTCTACTTTTTTAAGAGAAACAGCGGTTGCTTATTTAGGAAAAACTGTCTTGATCGTTAGCCACGGAGGGCCAATGAGGCACTTTCTTGCCTGTCTTGACCCTGAACATTATAGAGAAGAATTAGGAAGAGTGAGAATTAATAACTTAGCTTATTTTAAGATTAAAAGTGATGGAATAGATTTTTTTCTTGAAGAAGTTTCCGGAGTAAATATAGAGAGATAAATTAAAATATATTTTTCAGAATTTTTTCAACTTCCCGGTCGCTTATTTCGTAATAGCGGCCGCGGTGAGATAACAAAGCTCCTGAGAATGTTTTTGGAATATGCATTAGTTCATGAATTAAGGTTTTGACTTTGTCACGGTCGGATAATTTATCAAATCTTTTGGCATTGACTTCGATAATATAGTTTGGCTCGATTCCGACTACCTCATGAAATATCTTTGCCATTCCCCAGATTCTCGCTACCGCTCTGGTTTTAGCATCAAAACTGCGGATGCAGTGGATTTGGTTTGGTTTAATGTGGGTAAATTTTAATTCTTTTATCAAAACCCTGATCTGCCTTTTTATCTCCGGAGCTTTTTTATACTGCACCCAATCATTCTAACAAAAAATATTTTTCTTAGCATCTTTACATTTATACACAGACGTGAGATAATTACCATTAAATGATAGTTACTCTAAAAGAAAGACTAATTATTGAAAAGCAGATTCCAATACAAGCAATAAATACAGAACCAAAAGAAAAAAGGTTAACAATAGACCCTTTTTCTTTACCTCCGATTAGAGATGTGTTTGAACCGCTTATTAGTGTAGAAACAGTCAGATTTAATCCTTTTAATGGCGAAGTTTTTGTTCTTGGGCAAAAAAATGAACAAAACCAGACAGAAATTGACAACCTTGATCCGAAAAAACAAAGTTTTTGGTTGAACTATTCCCGTTTAGATGATGCCTGCTCTGCTTGTAAGGGATTTTACACTGAGCGAGGCAGGTCGGGTTTAGTTGAAAACACTGAAGAGGTAATTGATTCTGTTATTGGCAACCTTCCTCAGTTATCAGAAGCGAAGCTTAATGAATCAATAGTTTTAGAGTTAATTACAGATATTCACTCAAAACTATTATCAAAAGGGATAATTTTTGAAGGGGAGAATTACGAGTATTTTAGACGAGCTCTTTATTATTTTCGAGGGATTAGAAGGTGGTATTACTCTGAAGAGGAAAAAAAGTCACGATTGGTAGCAGCTTTCCTAAACATTGTTAATGATCTGATTGGAGAAAAAGGAAAAGATCCGGAAGACTATTCACCGACTTTAGTAAATCTTTAACCGATCCAAAATTTATCCAGCCTCATGACTATAATTTACAACAATTAAAAGAAAGACTGTTAGGATCCTTTAATAAATATTTTCGTTTTCCAATTTTCAGGTGCGCTCCTGTTAAACAATCTGCAGAAGAAATAAAAAAATCCTGTTTGAAAATAATTAAGCTAATAGATACTTTTAGCGATTATTATCCAGGGCGTGTAGTCGACGAAGTAAAAAAAATAACAAGATTAACTTAAAACAAACCCTTAAAATTGTCTTCCTTAAACCCATTTTTCAAAAGCATTTTTAGAGCTTTTTCTTTAGTTTTATAGATTTTTAAGAAAGCTTTATAAGTTTCTTTTAATTCATAAGGGTAGATGATCCAGTCATCGATGATTTTTAAATAAAAGTCAGGTCTTGGTTTGATATAGGTTCTAATAATCGGAGCTAAAGTGTAGTATTTTTTTATCTTTAACGTCCGTAAATATTCTTTTACTTTAGCAAAAGTTTTTCCGTGATCGGCGATTTCATCGATAACTAAAAGAGTTTGGTTGTTCAGTTTTTTGTGCTCGGGTAACTCTGTTATTTCCACATTTTTTTGTTTATGGATGCCAGTATAAGAAACAGCAGTGAGATGAGAAATAGGAAGGTTGCCGAGAAGATCGGAGAACATCCGTGCCCAGACCAAGCCGCCGCGAGAGACACAAAGGATCCGATCAAATTTATATTTTTTGATTTTTTTGTAAAGCGCAAAGCAATCTGTTTCGAGTTCTTTCCACGAGACTTTGTAGAATTTCATATTTAAAAGCTCGATACCGAAATTTTTTAATCTTGTTGCGGGTCCTGTCTCGGGTTCATTCCCGTCGGTGCTCGCTTCGAACGATACCCCTCGACTGCGCGCCTGCCTGCCGGCAGGCAGGCCGTCCGGGATCCCTTTCCCCTCGACACCCGCAACTAATTCAACCAAAAAAATTTTATACCTTCGCTTTTAAATATGATACTATATTACTAATGAAAAAAATCCTGATCTGTCTTCTTTTATTTTTTTCAATCGTTTTTGCTGTTAATGCTGAAGAAATAAAAAGTTTTCAGTCTGATATTAAAATTAATAAAGACGGAACAATAGATGTTAAAGAAACGATAACTTATGACTTTGGCGATCTTTACCGTCACGGGATTTATAGGAACATTCCTTATATAAAAACGAACCAAGATGGGAAAAAACTTCAACTTGATTTTTCCAGCTTCTCCGTCACCGATGAGAATAATCTATCTTATAGATATTCTCGTTCAACAATAAATAACAATATTCAGCTTAAAATAGGTGACTCAAATATGACAGTAACGGGCGTTCACAGTTATGTTATCAGTTATCGAGTCGGTGGCGCCTTGACGTACTTTTCCGATCATGACGAGCTTTACTGGAATGTGACGGGAAATGAATGGGATGTGCCGATTAATTATGTTAATTCAGAAATAACATTACCTTATTTTTCGAGCAAAGTCGAGAAAAATAACGATAGTTCTTGACTAACTCGAACTATAAGTTATACCTGTTATACAGGAATTATTGGTAGTCGTGAAAGTCAGTGCAACTTTTACCACGATCGTGACAAAGTTCGTATTAATTCAATTAGTTCTTTAAACGCGGGAGAAGGCTTGACAGTTGTGGTTGGTTTTCCGAAAAATATTGTGGCGGTTTTGGAGCCGAAAGAATTTATTAGTTTTTGGAACACTTTCATTGGTAAATTGGTCGGATTGGTAATTGGCTTATTAGCGTTAATTTGGTATGTTTTCTTGCCTTTTTCCATCATCTATAAATGGTTTAAAACTGGACGCGATCCTAAAGGAACGGTTGGGATAACTACTGCCTGGTATGACCCGCCGAAAACTTCGGATGGAAAAAGATTTTTTACTCCCGGAGAAGTGGGAACCTTGGGCGATGAGACAGTTGATCTTAAAGATATTTCAGCAACGATTGTTGATTTGGCAAGGCGCGGATATTTAAGGATAGAAGAGAGAAAGAAGGGCGATTTTTTCCTTGTCCGCCGAAGTCTTGACGAAGGCGGATCTTTACTGTCATTTGAACAACTTTTACTGAATAAGTTTTTTAAGACGGAAAGCGAAATAAGATTAAAAAACGAGCATCTTTATGAAGAAGTGGAAGAAATTAAAAAAAGTCTTTACGAACAAACCGTTACAGCCGGACTTTTTCCGAAAAATCCCCAATCAGTAAGAACAGTTTATTATGTGATTGCTGGTATTGCTTTGTTTACGTTTAATTTTTTCCTAGCTATAGTAGCCTTTATCTTTGGTCGTGTAATGCCGAGAAAAACCGTCGAAGGCGTTAATGCTAAAAATGTCGCATTTTCTTTAAGAAATTTCTTGACGAGTCAAGAAAGACAGTTAAAATTTCAGGCTGAAACAGACCTGACTGCCGGCAGGCAGGTGATGTTTGAGAGACTACTGCCATATGCAGTGGCTTTTGGAGTCGAGAAAGTTTGGGTGAAGCGGTTTGAAACAATGAATATAAGGGAGCCTGATTGGTATCAGAGTTATTCTAGCGGACCGTTTAACAGTTGGATTTTTGTCAGCAGTCTTAGTTCTTCGATGAGCAGTTTCCGGACGGCGGCGACGCCAACGCGAAGTTCGTCTGGTTTTTCTTCAGGTTTTAGCGGAGGATTTTCTGGCGGAGGTGGTGGCGGTGGTGGAGGA
>PFOE01000029.1 GCA_002792355.1 Candidatus Roizmanbacteria bacterium CG_4_10_14_0_2_um_filter_36_35
TTATTTAAACAGCTGCATCCTTAGAAAGATAAAAACAACCATTATTGGTTATCCTGGATTATTAATTCGCTTATTACGCAGTTGATCTAATATTGCAGATAAGATATAATTAAGTCAATGGATTATAGACTACAAAACATAAGTTTTAGGGTATAAAAACAACAAATATTACACCTTAGAGGTGTTTCCAGTGTTTCCATATTTTCTGTATACTTAAAATGTATTGAGGAGTAAGTTTACATTGTCTAAAAAATTAGGTGATTGATATATATGCAAGATAGCGAATTGGGTATTTTATCTCCAGGAGTACAAAGAGAACAGCGTACTGCTGGTGGTCTTATTCTTCCCACCACTAGAGATCCTACAAAAGTGTTGGCTACAATTGAAAAAGTACGAGATCGGTTAAAAGAATTAGCAGGTGATCTTATGACTACTTCAGCTGGGTTGGAAATACCTGCTGCACCCAATAAGGTCATGATTGTTACTGGAAAAAAACCTTATGTTCCTACCGATATAAAAGAAGTCATAAAATATGCAAACAAATCAGAAGGTGTTCCTGCTAAAAGGTCAGGATCAGAAATGGCATTGGCAGAGTTTGACTTACCACTTTTTCTTTCAAAGGAAGTAAAAAAGAAATTGGGTAATGATTTCCAAGCAAATCCTTATTTAGCCGAAGTGGCCACGAATATCGAAAAGTTACCGCATTTTAGATCAGCAAGACCATCTTCAGATAAAGGTAGATATTCTAGCGAAGTGTTGCAGCGGAGTACTATTCAAACAGGATACTATGACATAACTCAGGGTAAAAGAGTAGAACGTACTGTTATAAAACCAGGTCCCTTAGAAGCAGCAGCTATAGTGATGACTAAACTTTTACAAGAACCGAGCTTTCATAATGAATTGGGGAATCGAGTTATTGTTTGTTTATCTAAACTTATGAAAAATTATCGTACTGAAACAAAATCAGGGCTTGAACTACCTGAAATGCCTGATCTTGTTCACTCTATAGCTGAGTCTATAAGCATTTTATCAACAAGAAATGAAAGTCGTCTTCAACTTTATGACATACTCAGTCAAATCCGTATTTCTCCCGCTCTCGCAGCAGAAGTAATTGAGAAGATGGATAAACACAAAGATCTTGATCATCCTCTTGCATATAAACTTACATTGATAATCGCAGAAAAGGATCCATATCACCCATGGATTAAAACCCAAGGAGAGAGAAGAAGTAGGCTATTAACTCAACTTAATGGATCAAGTCAAGATCTTTTTGATATGTATGGAGAGTTGAAAAGACAGTCAGGAGGACTCGTATTTTCAGGTGATATAATACATCCCTTAGATGGAAAGGTGGGAATGGAGATTGAATATGGTTTAAAGCAAAATACCGCTGTTAATGAACAATTATTACATAAAGATTGGGCTAATGGACGGGGTGGGGATAATGGTGAGATTAGACGATCAAGTAACGCTCTTAAGTATGATGGAGCATATAGGCGGTCACTGATAGACTTAACTGAGTGGCTTCGTGATGAAGCAACGCATATTAGTTCACTTCACATTCATTATGATATGTTAAAACATCCTCACAAGCCGGATTTAGGTAATTTATATCAATCAGTTGGAAGAGGTATTACTTTAAGAAAAAATGAGTTGGATACGTGGGAAATTCGAGGAATGTTGCCACCACTTTTTCGAGGAAGTTTACAACCAGCTCGTATAAGTGATGTGGTGGAATTATATTTACATGCTACTACCGAAGTCAAGGGATATGCCACTCCAAAAATTACTGTTCATGAAGGTGACAAACCACCTATCGATCGGCTTATTTTTGGCTATGTCGCAGGTTGCATTCCATCGTCTGAAGGTCGTCTTGCACTTTTAATGGCTTTACACACACCTTTCATGATGCAAGGGGTAAATCCTTTCGCTTTTGTTTCTTCATATGATAGAGGCAGTATACCTGCTATTTTGGCTGCGGCTAAAAATGCTCATATAGATGGTGATACAAGAAGCCCATTTATACACTTATTAGAAATTGCTTATGCAACAAATTTTGGAGAGGGATGGTTACCTGTAAATCGAAGCGTTGATGAATCTCAAGAGCAAGCGTTTATACGCAACGTCATGGAAAGCAGTAGTCCTTTGAATTCTGCCAGGAAAGTTACGGAAATGTATTTCGTTACTCAAATTGAGGATAAATTACGAGCAGGTCAACAATTAACAAATACAGACCTTAATTTTCTCTATGAAGTAAATAAAAAAGATCATCCTTATGAGAGAAATCCTCGTATTAAGGCAATTCGTTCACGGAGGAATTTAGAAGAAGATATGGCGATTATATTCGGCTGTTCTCAGGATCAAATTGCTCATAGAGCAAGTGAAATTAATGAAAATACGAGAGCTTACGTAGGCCCATTAGAGCGTGACATTTTCTTACGGTTGCCTGAACAGGTTAATCATATATACACTTCATTCCCTGAAGGAGAGGAAATCCAAAGAGATAAATTGGCAATCGGAGGCATGCCCAAATCAGATCTTGAAGGGGCGGTTACAACAGGTAGGTTTCATACCGATAGCTACGCATTGAACATGATGAGAAATAGGGATTTTACCACTCTCCAAAATCCTGAAACAATTGATACAGTTCAATTAAAAGTTGGTGATTTTGGTTTTACCGATTATCCAACAACTGATGAATTATTTAAACGTGCTCAATCTTTTGGCTTGGAACTTTGTCCGGCAGAAACCGGACCCCATTTACGTCTTAAAGATACTAATCAACCATTAAATAAATTGTATTGCATTGCCATAAAACCATTTATTAACTCTGACGGCAATCCTCGCGTCTTCGAGCTGGAGTACAATGGAGATGGTTTGTGGTTGTTCGGCTCTTGGACAGGCCATTATTGGAATTTTAACATTAGGTGGGTTTTTCGTGTTCGCAAATAACTTAATTGCTTTGTTTTTTTCTTAATATTTTGAGTTTTTGATTCTTTCGTTTTATGTCGGCGCGCGAATTTTTTTATATACTATTCCAGCATAATGTGTAAATATATACGGCTTTTCAACTAACTATAAGATATTCGATAAGTTTAGTTCTTCTGTGCAGTTTTAGTCTACGATGTATTCGAATGGCGTCTTTCAAATGAGCAAAGAATCCGTCTAAGGAATTGGTTGTATTCGGCATACCTTTAACGGTTTGGTAAGTAAACAAATACGGAAGATTTTTTCTTAAACTCCGGTAGGCGCTTCGCAGTCTTTTGTGGGTATAAAACCAACGCTTAGTAATTGGATTAACAGTTCTTTCTTTAATGAAATTTCCATATTTAAATTCCCAAACATTAAGTAACGTTTCAAACCACGGTCGATCACAGTTTGACAATTCTTTAACGACTTCTTTTAACTCTATGCCTACTGAAGTTTGGGGACGATTGGTGATGTAGCGGCGGACAATTTGTTTCTGGTGAAACTGGCACATTTGAATAGGATAACGAGAAGATAATGCCTCAAATACCCCTTTACGACCGTCAACGACAATCCCATCGATGATGAAACCTTTACTTTCAAGATGATTAATCGCCGATACGTAATCGTCAATTGTTTCGTAAGGAATCCTTTTAAAGTAGATATTTTCCTTTTTGTACCAATCTCGAATAACCAGATAACAACAAACCCGTTTGAAGTAAACACAGTCCATAATAACCATAATATGGCAAGGTATTAAAATTATTGGTTTTTGTTTGTAGGCGTCAAGATAGTTTCGTATTGTTTTTGAGCAGTAACGGAGATCAGATTCAATCGTTTGAACTGTTTGTTTATTATGAGCAAATCTATTCCAAACTTTATTGTAGGTTCTATATTTTCGTTTTTTGTTTTGAAAGGACTTTAAACAAACCAAACACTTAAAAGATTTTTTCCCATTATGAAATCCGTTTCTTTTCGTCTTATGGGATAGACAAAATGAACATTTTTAACCATGATAGATAAAAATTGATAATAAAAGGTAATTGTAGCAATCTAAAGACTCATTTTCAGCCGTATATTTTTACCATTAAGTCCATAATTGAGATAAAATGTTGTCATGGCATATATTCGGAAAGTTAAAACTAAAAGTGGAGCAACAGCAATACAGATTGCTCATAAAGCAGGCGGACAGCTGGTAAAGTTGGAACATTTAGGAAGTGCTCACTCTTCACAAGAATTGGAAACATTAATCTCCTTGGCTAAAGAACGATTACGGGGAGATCAAATATTTTTGTTCCCCAATCAGGAAAACAAATTAAAAATTAAATTAAGACAGTCATCTTCTAATTTCCTTTTTTAGGTTTTAAGCAGACAATATCAAAAATTGGGTTTTTCTTGCCTTAAAGATCCTGATTTTGCCAATCTTTGTATTGCAAGAATTGTGGAACCAACTTCTAAATTGGACAGTCTGCAGGTACTATCTGATTTGGGAATTAACGATCTTAGTAAAGACCGACTATACCGGTGTTTACAAAAAGTTATTAAAAAAGATTACCGTAAAATCATCAGCCAACTTTGTTTTGACCATGTTACCAGTCAAAATCTTAATTTAGTTTTATACGATGTCACCACTTTATATTTTGAAGTTCAGGAAGAGGATTTATACCGTAAATCAGGATCCTCCAAGGAACGGCGATTGGAACCACAGATTATTATTGGACTTTTGGTTGACCGCTCAGGTTTCCCTCTTGGTCTACAAAGTTTTGAAGGAAATACGGCGGAAACAAAAACCATTATTCCTGTTCTCGAGCAGTTTCAAAAAGAACACCATTTAGAAAAAGTTACCGTGGTTACCGACGCCGCCATGTTAAGTCAAACAAATATGGAAGCTATAGCTGCCAATAGTTACAACTTTGTTGTTGGTTCTCGACTAACGAAGATTCCCTATGAGATTGCCCAATATCAAAAACTTGAGTCTCTAGTTGACAACCAAATTTTTGATACTAAAAAAGGCAATTACAGAATTATTTACCAGTACCGAGAAAAAAGAGCCCGTTTGGACATTAAAAATATTGAAACTCAAATTGTCAAAGCTAAAAAAATGGTTAATGGTTTTTCTCCGTTAAAAAGAAATCGTTTTATTTCTCTGACAAGCGAGCGAAAAACTTTAAACCAGAGTCTTATTGACAAAGCTTACACTTTAGTAGGTATTAAAGGTTACATTTCTAATTTAAATCTTCCTCCTCAGGAAATTATTAACGCCTACCACCAATTATTTGAAGTCGAAACCAGTTTTAGAATGGCTAAATCTGATCTTAAAGCCCGTCCAATTTTTCTCCATAAACGCGATGCTATTGAAGCTCACTTAACGATTGTTTTTACCAGTTTGGCTATTTCTCGTCAGATTAAGAAATTAACAGAAGTAAGTATTAAACGAATTGTTAATCTTCTTCGCCCGATTCGTTCAAGCACAATCGTTATTAATGAAACGGAGTATCAAGCGGAACCGGAAATTCCTAAAGATATCCACAATTTATTACAAAAACTGGAGTCAGGACACTAATTTGCGAAAGTCAGGTATTAGATAAACCCTTAAAAATACACAAAAAAGTAAAAATAAAAGCAAATGAACAATTAAAGTTATTTGAGTAATTTTGCATTTGTTAAACTTGTTGTTTGGTAAAGAGAAGTAAATCATCTTTAGAAAGAAGTCTCGATTCTGTGCAGAAACGAA
>PFOE01000088.1 GCA_002792355.1 Candidatus Roizmanbacteria bacterium CG_4_10_14_0_2_um_filter_36_35
GCTCTTCTTGGTGCTTTAGCAGTCGGACTTCTTGCAGCTCTTGATCCTTTTGAACAGTTGAAAAAAGGTACCGATACCGGAATAAGAAACACAGTTTCTGAAGTTCACGGAGCGGCAATAAGATTTTATGCTGTAAAGGGTAATATGCCTTGGTGTAGTGCAACTGCCTCAACTACCTGTACAAATCCTAGTAGTTCTACATTAACTACTGCAAATGGAGGAACATCAACTACTAGTCCATATGCTATGATAACTCAAATGGCTACTGCTGGTGAATTAAAAAGTGAT
Source organism: Candidatus Roizmanbacteria bacterium CG_4_10_14_0_2_um_filter_36_35 (assembly GCA_002792355.1). Lineage (GTDB taxonomy): Bacteria > Patescibacteriota > Microgenomatia > UBA1406 > GWC2-37-13 > GWC2-37-13. The sequence goes on from PFOE01000088.1 coordinate 289, forward strand.
TTTGTCACCTTAGCTGGAACTCAGATGGATAATATTTGGGTTACAGGGTCAGCAACTACACCTTCAATTGCTGTCTGTTTTCTACCAAAAGCTAAGTCTTTCCAGGCTGATAAAAATACAAAATACACAATAGCTGGTGCCCCAACTACTGGTTGTAAATCGCAAGGCGGAGCAAACGACTGTTATTGGTGTGTTAAATAATGAATAGGAAAGGGTTTACTTTAATTGAACTTCTTATTGTCATAGTTATCTTGGGAATATTGGCTGCGTTAATTTCCGGTAATTTTATTACTTCTTTAATAAAAGGTAGAGACACTCGGAGAAAAGCCGACCTTGAGCAAATCCAGAGCGCTTTGGAGATGTACTATGAAGATAAAGGATCTTATCCAACTTTTAACATCTTTGCTACTGCAGGTTATCAACTGTGTGAAACAAAGATTGCCAGCACATGCGGTTCAGAAAAAGTTTATATGATAAAAATTCCTGATGATCCTTTATCTAGTAACAACTATGTCTATAGCCAAACCGGCTCAGCCTATCAACTTTATTCATGTATCGAAAACAGTCAAGACCAGGGTCAAGGAGTTAAACAAACTGGTTATGGTGTCAGTTGCGGGTCTGGTGTTTGTAATCCTTGTAAGTATGGTATTTCCAGCCCAAACACCAATCCTTAAAGCAAACCGTATTTTTTTAGAAGCTCTTTTTTAAGATTAAGGCCATCTAGAAAATCTTTTTTTAACTCGATCGCTTTGTTAATTTCTACCAGAGACTGTTTTTGCCAACTGTCTTTTTGAATTTGTTTTTTTTCCGCATCAGATAAAAGAGAATAATAGACCGCTAAGCTATAAGGAATTTTCGGGTCGGTCGGAGCTAATTTTACGCCAACCTGCAAGGCCTTAATTCCTTCCAGAAGTTTATTGCTATCTAAACTAACCTGGTAGAAAAGATATTGATTTTTGGCTCTCGTCTTCCAATAAAAGATATTTTTAGACGAGGAGTTTAGGCTTTTTTTATTGTAATAATCACTCAAAGACATTAACTGTTTGGCCATCTTATTCTGTTTTTGATAACTGGCAACTGCCGAAAGATATGACAAGCTTGAAGAAAATCTGTCTTCGTAAACAGGTTCTTTCCTTATCTTTAAAGCTCTTTCAAAATAACTAGCCGCATTTTGATAATCGGCAATCTGTGGCTTCAAATAATTTAGTCCTAAAGCATATTGGGTGTCGGCCAACCAGTAGGCAAAGGTAGAGAAGAGTAGATAGATTGTAGAAACGGAAATGATAAAAATAGAAAGGTATTGATATAAACTTAATTTGTTATTTATAGTTCGAGCTTGTCGAGAACTTCTCGACTCGTCGCTTTCCTCCTCGCTCGAAGAATAAAAAACTAACGCCGGAATCAGATAGAAGAATAGATTAATCGTCGTGGTTGAGAAGCCGAAGAAATTGGTGATGAGAATTGTTAACCAAGCCGTAAGTAAGCTCAAAACTAAAATCCTAGAACTCAAATCCAAATCTAAAATCTTTAAATCTTTCTTTGGTTTTGACATTTGAGATTTGGTTTTGACATTTGAGATTTGAGTTTTGAGATTATTTATTACGTAAACAATAAAAAAGATTATGAAACCTAAATAAGTTAATAACCCAACAAATCCTGTCGTTGCAAGGTAATTTAAGAACTCATTATGCGCTTTGTTATAAATAAAATCCCACTCAGAAGTAAGATTGTGTTGTTTTGGACGGACAAAGTTATAACTATAGGCAAAAGTCTCCACTCCGGTTCCAAAGAAAGGATATCTTAATCCCAGGTCAATTGCTCCTTTCCAAACGATCTTACGAATATCTAGGGACTCGGTGACAGAGGAAGCATTGTTGTATTGTTCTATTGTTATATTGTTTTTTAAATCTTTTTTATTTTTAATATGTATTTTTGATATTTGATATTTGATATTTGATATAGACAAGTATTTGTCAACTCTTTCAATCCCTGTTTTAAATAATAAGATCGGAACAACAGTAATTAGTAATAAAGTAATAATTAATTTTTTAGCGTTTAATTTAATAAATAATAGGTAATAGGCAACAAATAATACTAACCCTATCCCAACTGCAGCTAAGGCTGATCTCGAACGAGAAAATAAGATAAATGAGAAATTGACAAAAAGGTACACAATATAAATTAGGTTTATTTTGTCATTTCGAGCGAAGTCGACCTGCCTACCGACAGGCAGGGAAATCTTAAAAAGATCCCTCGACTCGTCCGATGTCACATCGGACTCGCTCGGGATGACAAGGGGGCGGAACAAGAAATATATTCCAATGAAAAAGTTGATCGCTAAATAAGCTCCTAGCCAATTGGGCTGGCCTAAAGTGGAAAAAGACCGATTAGCCGGATCGAAAACATTAGTCTCTCTTGACCAACAGCTGTTGTCAAAACTTCTTCCTCTGCTAACTAAAAAACAGGTCAGATCATGGCCTAACTTCCCAGGCAAGCCATAGATCATCACCAAAACAGATGACCAAAGAGAGATTTTTAATAAAGAAAGAATATCAAAAGAATTAGAGACAAACCCGTAATAAAGTATGATATAACTAATAATCGATAAAAGACCACCATTAAATCGACCGTAATAGCCAAAAAAAGATACATGGCGGTCAATGGAAAAGATTGTCGCCATTACTTGACTAAAAAGAAATAATATTATAGGAATATCTAAAGGAGTCTTTTTAAAAATCATTTTTTTTGCTAAAATCATCTTAAGAAGCCAAAAAAAACCGATAAGAATAGTAATAAGATAAATAAAAATCATTTTATTAAACTCAAAGAGTTCGGAAGTTGAAGTAGCAAATATCAAAGGAGTCAGGAAAAAAAGGCTTCCGTACAAAAATTTAAGAATCCTGTCTATCATAATGAATAATTTTACTAGTTGGCTGGCAAAAATCAAACTGCCTTTTTTTTCCAGTTTCGAAATCTATTTTGACCTCGGTACGTCTTTGACAAAAATTGCCATTAAAGACAAGGGAATTATACTTCGAGAACCGACCTTTTTAGGATATAACAGCAGGATTAATCAATATCTGTTTTTCGGAACTGAAGCAAAATCCATCATTGGTAAAACCCCGGATTTTATTAAAATCGTCAGGCCGGTCGTCGGAGGAGTGATTTCCGATTTTGATGCCGAGGTGATCTTGATAAAAAAATATCTCGAAAAATCAGTTTACCTCTATTTTTCAAATAAGATAATTAAACCGATAATGGTCGGCGTGGCAGTCATACCTTCAATTGCGACCGAAATAGAGCAAAAAGCCGTTGAAGAGGCTCTCTATAAAAATGGCCTGTCCCAGGTTTTTTTAATTGAAAAACCGCTGGCAACAGCTGCTGGTTGTAATTTGAATATTTTTTCCCACCAACCTAATTTAATTGCTGATTTAGGTGGCGGATTGATCGAACTTTCTATTGTAGGAAGTGGCGGAATTATTTCTCAAAAGACCTTAAAAAACGCCGGTGACAATATGAATAAATTAATCTATAACTATGTTTATCTAAAATATGGCGTCATTTTAGGAGAAGCTACCTGCGAGGAGTTAAAAACAGATCTGTTGAACTTTGAAAATACGGAAAAAACTATTACCATTCGTGGCAAGTCTCTGGAAACCGGTCTGCCCAAGTCGGTCAGAATAAAGAGTTCAGATATAAAAGAAGCGCTTCTCACCAATTTTAATCTCATCATAGATGGAATTAAAGAATTGATTGAATCTTCACCTCCTGAGATTGTCAACGAGGTAATGAAACAGGGAGTGATATTAACAGGCGGCCTCTCACAAATAAAAGGTTTGGATAAATTTTTCGAGCAGGAAATTAAAATTAATGTTTTAACTTCTGAAAACTATCAATATGCAACGATTAACGGCCTTATTAAATTAGCCAGGAATAAAGAAGAACTATCCAAATTAATTATCCGCTTAAGCTGATATAATAATATTATGATTACATTAACCTCTTTAAATAATTTTTTAAGCAAATTATTGATATATGACAAAAAATTCAATCTCTCTTTAGTTGATCCTTATATGGCTAATGGATTGGTTTATCATGGTGAAGAAAAGATTAATAAAATTGCTTTAGCGGTATCGGCTTCTTTAACTGTTTTTGAAATGGCAAAAAAGGCTGACGCTCAAGCTTTGATTGTTCATCATGCGTTTAATTTTCCTCCCAATGTCAGATATGATCAGCTTTTCCAAAACCGTTATTCGTTTTTAGTAAAAAATAATCTGTCTCTTTTTGGTTATCATTTTTTGCTGGACAGCCATCCACAGATAGGACATAATGTTTCTATTATCAAAGAAATCGGCGGGACAATAGAGAAGCCTTTTTTGCATAAAGGAAATCCATGGGGATATTTTGGAAGAGTGAATAATCTTCCATTAGCAAAAATAATTAATGGATTAAAAAATAAATTAAGTCCTTCAATGACTCTATATGACTTTGGTCCGAAAAATATTAATCGGGTAGTGGCGATTTCTGGACGAGGGACACCTCTTCCGCCGGATATTCAGTATTTAGTTGATAATAAAGTTGACCTGTTTATCACTGGAGAAAACAGCGAATGGATCAGAGAAATATTCCGCGAAGTAAAGATTAATTATTTAGCCGGAGGACATTACCATACCGAAAGATTCGGGATATTAGCGTTAGAAAAACTAATCAAAGAAAAACTTGAGGTAGAAACGGAGTTTATTGAGTTGGTGAATAATGTTTAATTACAAACAATGTCAATGATCCAATTTTTCTTTCAGAAAAACCTGCAGATCTATAAAGAGTATTTTCTAATCCAATAATGAGCATGAAACCGAGTTTTAAAAATCAACAGGATTAACTTTTATTTTCCTAAATAATTTCTGTTT
>PFOE01000084.1 GCA_002792355.1 Candidatus Roizmanbacteria bacterium CG_4_10_14_0_2_um_filter_36_35
TCGACGACGTCGTCTATCCGGCACATGCCATCAAGAAGTGAGTAACCAGTATGGACATGAAGGTGAACGAAAGACATAATGAAAATTTCTAATTTCTAATTGATCTAATTAGATCAGTTAGGTTAATTTAATTATAGTTTATTAATGATAAATTCTCTTGCCATATTTTCTAACTGATCATCTAATTTTTTTAAAACAATTTTCTTTTTATATTTCCTTTCTAACGCTTTCTCAATTAACCAATCTGCCAATTCGATATTTTTGGGTAAAATCGGTCCATGAAGATAGGTACCCACTGTGTTTTTATAAATCATGCCTTCGGTTTTATCTTTTCCGTTATTTCCGTAGCCTTTTATTACTTCGGCAAATGGTTTAACGTCTTTTCCTAAAAATGTTCTACCTGTATGATTTTCAAAACCAATAAACTTAGTATTTAAAGTGAATATGCTAGGTTGAATGACAATGTTTCCAATAAGCCTTTTGAATTTTAATCCAGGACTTTCTGTATAGAAATCAAAAAGTCCTAAGCCGGGAATAGTTGTTCCGTCGGCGGCTTTATAATATCTGCCCATAAACTGATAAGCGCCACAGATGAATAACCCGGGTATTCCCTGATTAATCATTTTTTTTAAAATTTTTCCTTTGTTTTTTTTCAAATCACGGTTAACGATTTGCTGTTGTTTATCTTGAGCACCTCCCATAAAAATAAGATCGCAGTCTTCTAATTCTTCTTCAGGAGAAGAAATAAATATCTTTTTTATTATTGGTTCAATTCCCCGCCATCGCAAACGTTTCTCCAAAACAATAATATTGCCACGGTCGCCATAAGTACTCATCAAATCGGGGTAAAGCCATGCAATTTTTAATAACATATTTTTATAACGGTATCGAGCTTTTTAATAATATTTTTCTAGTTTCTAACATTCCTGAATAAGTCGCAAGGATAAATATTTCTTCATCTCTCTTTGTTTCTTTAACAATATTTTCAATCGACTGTTTTAAAGACTCAAAACTAAAAAACTTTCTTTCTTGATAGTTTTTGAGACAATAGTTCAAGCGCAGACTCATGTCATAAACCCTGTCTCCAGAAACATAGATATTTTTTCCAAAAGGAATAAGCTTTTCAAAGTCAACATCCCAGATCCAGGAAACATCGCGACCGTCAGGAATGCGGTCATTAAGAACGAGCAATATGTTTCTTTGAGTTGAGTTTGTCGTTACCACTTCGATGACCTGGTTGAATCCAGCTGGATTTTTACCAAGGAGGATGGTTATTTTTTTATCTTGATAAACCAGCTTTTCCTGACGGCCGAAAACAGGAGAAAAGTTGATTAACTCTTTTTGAATAAAAGAAAGAGAAATATTAAAAATTTTTGACAGTAATAAGGAAGCGGCATTGATATTATATAAGTTATATTTACCGAGAAGATTAGTCTTAGGATTTTTTAACGAAAAAGTTTCTTTAGCCGATGCAAACTGACATTTCAAACATATGTATTCGCCTAGATGTGAAAAAGCGATCTTGTAGTAAAGCAGCTTTTCACCGCAGGCAGGGCAGTAGATCGAATCAACATCATGAGTAATCTCCTTTTTAGACATAAGAGTTTGCTCAAGGCCGAAGTAGTTAATTCGTCCTTGAAGACTCTTTGATAAATAATAGATCAACGGGTCATCGGCGTTAATAAAGAAATGGGTATTTTTTAATTTTTTTAATGAGTCCTGCCATTTTAAAGCAATTGTATTAACTTCTCCATAACGATCAAGCTGATCGCGAAAAAGATTGTTGAGAATAATAGCTGTTGGTTCAAATTCTTTAACAATTAATGGCAGAGTATTTTCATCCACTTCAAAAATCGCCGCTTGATAGTTAAGCTTTCCATCAACATCAATGTGTTTAATAATCGATGAGGCGGTACCGTTTAAAAGATTGGCGCCTTCTTGATTATGAAAAACCCGGAAACCTTTCTTTTCTAAAAAAAATTTTATTAGAGAAGCGGTGGTAGTTTTACCGTTGGTGCCGGCAATAAGAATAATTTTCATATGATTAGTCATAAAAGTTTTTTTAATAAAATTATTATCCAAAGATAAAGCGATTTCTCCCGGCCAAGTTGACCCTGCTCTTTTTAAGATTTTAGTAATTAAGAAGTTAATAATTTTTCCAATAATAATTGAGGAATTATAAATCATTAAAACATTTTATCATTTTTTAATTTGTCATTCCGAGCGAAGGGACGTTTGACGTCCCGAAGTCGAGGAATCTTAATATTCAAGATTTCTCCACTCGTCCACGACTAAAGTCGGAACTCGGTCGAAATGACAAATGCGTAATTTTACATTTCTCGTAAAATTTTGATCCTTTCTTCAATCGGCGGATGAGTGGAAAAAAGGTTGATCAACCAGGAAGATTGACCTTTCTTCTTGAACGGATTAGCTATGAATAGATGAGCGGTTGATGGAGAAGCATTTTTAAGAGGCGGATAAGAAGCGATTTTTTCCAGTGCGGAAGCTAGTCCTTCGGGGTTCCTCGTAATTAATACTCCTGAAGCGTCGGCCAAGAATTCTCGTTTTCTAGAAATTGCTAGCTGAATTAATGTCGCCACAATAGGAGTAATAATTAAAACAATAATGAATAATATAGCAAAAAAAGGGCTGCGGTCCCTATTATTATCGTCTCTTGAGTCTCCCCACCACATTCTTCTCATCAACCAATTAGAAATAATAGCAAGAGTTCCAACAAGTACAGCCACAATAGAAGATACTAAAATATCATAGCTTTTAACATGGGAAAGTTCGTGAGAAATCACGCCCTCGATGTCAGATCGGTCAAGATTTTTTAAAAGACCAGTGGTAGCACAGACAACAGCATGGCGCGGATCCCTTCCGGTTGCAAAAGCATTGGGAGACGAATCGTCTATAACATAGAGCTTTGGCATAGGCAGTCCTGCAGCTATAGCTAAATTTTCTGTTGTTGTATAAAAATCAAAAAATTCCTTTTTACTTGCCGGTCTTGCTCCTGTCGTAAAAAGAACAATCTTGTCAGAATAAAAATAACTACCCAGACTGGAAAAAGAAGAAATTATCAGGCCTAAAACAAGATAAGCACCCGGAGAGTTAAAATATTTGCCAATTAAATAAAAAAAACCAGAGAATAATACTATAAAAATTAACATTATTAGGATGGTTTTAGTTTTATTTTGATTTATTTGGGAGTATAGTGACATATGTAAAAAGCGAAGATACCCATTTTCGAATTTTTAGGGACGCACCCTCTACCGACGAAGTCGGAAGAGAGGGGTTGCTCTTTTAATGAGAAAATGCGGTATCGAGCTTTATTAATCAAATTTGACAGAAACTTTCTTTCGTTCTTCTTCGTTAGCCGCAAAAAACTCAAACGCTCCAAATCCAAACATATTGGCAATCAGATTTGAAGGAAACATCTGTACTTTGGCATTAAAATCAAGGACATTGGCATTGTAAAACTGTCTTGAATAGGCCACTTTGTCTTCAGTGTCTTCAAGTTGCCTTTGTAAATCTTTAAAATTTTCGCTTGCTTTAAGCTCTGGATAAGCTTCGGCGACGGCAAAGAGAGACTTTAAAGCTCCGGTCAACATATCATTAGCCTTAGCCTTTTCTTCTAGAGTTTCTGCTTTTACTAAGGCAGATCTGGTTTTAGTTACTTCGGCAAAGACGGTTTTTTCGTGTTTGGCATAACCTTTAACAGTTTCTACTAAATTGGGAATTAAGTCGGTCCTTCTTTTTAGTTGAACATCGATTCCGGATAATGCTTCCTGAATTCTGGTCTTTAAAACAATAAACCCGTTATATTGACCTATTAAATAAAGGACTAAAACGACGATAATACCTATAAGCGCGATATTCATATAACTGACCCCCTTGTCTCCCGATTAAATTGGGACTAAACTATTAATAGAAATATTATACTATAATTAGCGGTGGTTTGTCTCCCGATTAAATCGGGACTAAACTATGAATAAAACTTATTGGCAAAGAATAAAAAAAATAGAAGGTCCAGGCTCCAAGGAGGAGTTTGATCAGGTTGGTCAAAAGAATACCCGTAATGCTTTTGAAAAGTTTATTCTCAAGAATAGCAATAAAAATTCTTTACTCCTTGATGCCGGCTGCAGCACTGGAGTTGAAGCATTCAGGCTTTATAATAAAGGCTATCTAGGAAGATATTTTGGCGTTGATAACAATCTTAAAGCAATAAAATTAGCAAGAAAAAATCTTTCTGACAATCAAAAAGTTAAATTTTTTTCTTTTGATCTTTCAAAGTTAAACTTTAAGAGTAATTACTTTGATATAGTTTTGACAAAAGATGTTATTGAACATCACCAGTATTATGTAAAAATTTTATCTGAGCTTTCCCGGTTGACAAAAAAATTTCTTATTTTATCAATGTTCATTAAACCGTCTTTTTTTCTTGGAGACAAAATTACTCTTCATAAAGACGGTTATTATTTAAACAGATATAACCAGGGAAAACTTTTTAGGTTTATGGCAAAACATCATTTTAAAAAACCTAAAAAAATTTACGAAGACTGGCAGGACATCGTCTTTGTCTTTGAAAAGGTAGTATAATCTATTCATGGATATTCTTCACTTGGCTTTTCAGGTAGGTATTTCCAAGAAACTTAAAAGAACCGGCTGGGTTAAACGTAAAGTAAAAAATCCAGAAAGTGTTGCCGAACATGCATTTCGTGTGATTGTTTTATGTATGGCTCTCGCCCCTTCCTTAAAAGTAGACCAACAAAAATTAGTAAAAATGGCGATTATCCATGATCTAGGAGAAACGTCGACCGGAGATATTGTTGTTGAAAGTTGGAAAAAGATTTTCCTTGATAAAAGAAAGAAAAAAGAAAAAATTGAGAAGGAAGCTATTAGAAATATTCTTTATGGTTATGGTGAAGATTATTCAAATTTATTTCAAGAAATGATTCAAAGAAAAACTGAGGAAGCTAAGACTTTTTGGGATATTGATCTTTTGGAAAGGACGATACAAGCATATGAATACGAAAAAGAACAAGGAATAGATATGACTGAATTTTTTGCTAGTGCAGAATTTTTTATAACACATCCACTTTTAAAAAGTGCTGTAAATGATCTTAAAAAAATGAGAAGTAAATAAGATTGGAAATAAAATTTTATGAATATTCTTCATCTTGCTATCCAGATGAATTTGTCAAAAAAATTAAAAAGAAGCGGTTGGATTAGGGAAAATATCAAAGATCCAGAAAGCCTCGCAGAACACTGTTTTACCATTACAGTTTTAATAACAATTTTGTCTAAATATCTTGGTGTGAGTGAAGAAAAATTAATACGAATGGCAATCGTTCATAATTTTAGCGCTCTTCTGACAGAAGATTTCGTAGTAGAAAGAGGAAAAAAAATCTTTAAAAGACTACAAAAGAAAAAAGAAAAAATTGAGAAGGAAGCTATTAGAACAATTTTTTGGGATTACGATATGAATTACAGCAATCTATATAACGAAATGGTTCAAAGGAAATCAAAAGAATCAATTATCTTTTGGCAAATAGATAAATTGGCAACAACAATACAAGCTTACGATTATGAAAAAGAACAAAACAAATCTCTTTCGGAATTCTTTGAAAACGCTCGAATATATATTAAAGAACCTCTTCTTAAAAAAGCTTTCGAAGATCTCAAAAAAATGAGAAAGTCTTTCAAATAAAACATATTGTGGGTGCGCGACCAAGCGGACTCGAACCGCCAACCTATTCCGTGACAGGGAATTGCTCTAGCCAATTGAGCTATGGTCGCAACTACTCATATTTTAACAGCTTTTAAAAAAAATTTCATTAAATTTTTTTCTAATTGCAATTTAGCGCCTCAGTGATATATAATACTTCCGTAACATGAAAAAAAGATATGTCAAGGCTTTAAACTATCAACAGTTATTTTTTGCTACAGTAAAAGAAAAATATTTTAATCTCATTCTTGGGATGGTAGTGGCTTTAATTTTTTCTTCGTTGGCCTATAAAATGTTCCTAAAAAATATCCCAATTAACTTGGCTTTTTCTTTACCAGTCTTTAAGCAAAAAACTCCCCCCACATCCCTCATACCCCCCACAACCCCCAAGACCTACACTGTTGCCGAAGGCGATGATCTTTGGAATATTGCCGAGAAGTTCTATGGCTCTGGATTTAACGCCTATGACATATCAGTTGCCAACAAACTAATTGATGCTTCGATTTTGGAAACAGGTCAAAAAATTATTATTCCAAATGTTGCTCGCCGGGAACCTACTATCGGTGAGATATCTGCCACCCAAACTGAGCAAGTAACCTATACCGAAGGCAAATACGTTGTTCAACCAGGCGATTCGTTATCGATAATCGCTCAAAAAGTTTACGGTGATTTATACGCTTGGCATAGAATTCTTCAGGCAAATAATCTACTTAATGCCGACCAGATTGAAATCGGCATGATATTAACTATTCCACGTTAACAATTTTATAACCTTCTCTTTTAGTTTATATAGTAAAATAATAATTATCGCGGCGGAAAATCGTCGGGAAAAAACCTTTGGTTTTGTCCCCAAAATAGCGGGCGTAGTTTACCGGCAAAATGTCTCCTTCCCAAGGAGAAGACAGAGGGTTCAATTCCCTTCGCCCGCTCAGCCCGCTTAGCGGGTTGTAAGGACACTCAGCGTCCTCACAAGCCATCTTAGCTCAGTGGAAGAGCATCGGTATCGTAAACCGGTGATGGGAGTTCGATTCTCCCAGATGGCTCATGAGAAGATCAGATTTATTTCAAAAAAATAAATTAACAAGAACTATAACGGTTTTTATTATTCTTTTAATAATCAGTCTATTATTGATTTTTACCGTAGGATTTAAATTGCTTATGAACAGTTCTATATTCGTTGCCAACCTTTTTTCTAAAAATTCGGCCCAAGCTTTAAATAAAACTACTGATGTCTATGGGTCAGTTAGTATTGACAATATTCCTACAGCTACTAATAGCGCTAAATTTATTGTTTCAGGGTCAGTAGTTAACTATGATAAACTTGAATTCTTTCTTAATGATGAAAAAGTAAAAGAAGTTGATTTAAAAGCCAGTGATAATTTTTCGGAAGAAATCGGAGATTTGGTAAAAGGCAGTAATGAGGTTTTTATAAAAGCATTAAGCTCTGATAATAAATCAAAAAAATCAACCAATATTTACACTGTTCTTTTTAAACAAGAAAAACCAAAATTAGAAATTTCTCAACCAAATGATAAAGAAGTAATATCTCAAAGTGAAACTCTACTTAAAGGTTCAACAGATAAGGAAGTTTTTGTCAAAATTGATGATCTTCCAGTTGTTGTCGATGTTAATGGCAATTTTCAAACTAATCTTCGCTTAAAAGAAGGAGATAATGCGATTCTAATCGTTGCCTTAGATATTGCCGGAAATTCGGAGACAAAAACTCTCACTGTTATCTATCAAAAAGAATAAATAAAACTCCAGCTAAAAATAAAATAAATGGATGCAGTAAAACATTATCAAAAAGAGACATAGTTCCAAGAAAAACTATAAGTACTCGAGCATTTTTGCTGTGTTTCCAAATTTGGCTAATTAAACCAATTAAACTAATTAAACCAATTAACCCTGCGCTTACCAAAACCGTCATATAACTCGAACTAAAAGACGCACCGGCATGAGAATCTTGAATATTTCTCACATACCTTAACCGATTATAACCATAACCTAATATAGGTTTTTTTATAAATAGATTAGCTCCCTCCTGATAATCTTTTAGCCGTGAAACTATTGAAAAAGTTCTTGTTAAATTAACACCTTCTCCAGCCGGTTTAGGCGCAATTAAGATAAGAAAAAGAAAAAAAATGAAAAAAATTGTTATTTTTTTTACGCCCCCCCTGTCATTCCGAGCGAAGTCCCGCTCAGCGGGACGGAGTCGAGGAATCTTTTTTATAAATTCATATAATAAAGCGATCGTTATAGATAGATAAATACTTCTTGAAAAACTAAGAACTAAAAATGCCAAAAAAATTGTTTTAATAATTAATTGATTGGTAAAAAGAAAGATCATTCCGTAGATCGTTCCGGCAATAGCAGTGTCAAAAAATACTCCAAAAGCTCTAAAAAGATGCGGATCCCAACCTTGATAAAAGAGATTTCTAAGATCGGGGTATAAAAGATATTGTGTAATCGTTGTAATTACTGTTAAAACAACAAAAATATTGAGACTAGTTTTAATCGTTTTCTTCGACCCAGGCGATTTTTTGATCCAATACCCCAAATATCCCCAATATCCCAAATAAAGAAGCAAACGAATCAAGTAAAGTGAACCAACAGCATTCTCAAACAAAGTATATTGACTGAAACCAATTAGTAGCGATGTAAAAAGAATAAGAATAAAGACAAAAATAACCTTATATTTTTTCCAAACTTCTTTTAAAGGCTCTAAACGATATTTAAAAAATAAAATTATGAGCAATAAACCTAAGAAGATTTCATATAGATAAAAATTGATTTGCTGATTATAAAGAGAGAACCTTCCCAGCTGACCCAAAGAAAAAAGGAGAAAAGTAAGATAAAATAAAAAGTAAAATAACATTTTTTTAAACTCATAAAAGCGAGGATACCTTTTTTTCGCCAATCTCCTGGGGCCCCGCCGTAGGTTTATGGCGGGGTGAGGAGGGCGAAAAAAACGGCATCGAGCTTTTCAACATATATAACTTCGCTCTTACCAAAAACGAATGAAAGCTCATCAAAAAAGCGTAAGCAAAACCAGGTGCGCCGTCTAAAAAACCAAGATTTATCAAATAGTTATAAATAAATTTAATAGCAGGAACGAACATTATTTCTATAACATTAACATTCTTTCCCTGATTATAAAGTTCTTCTGCCCGAATTGAAGAATAGTCATTAATATCCTTAATAAATTCCTTTAAAGTTTGGTGTGGGTAGTGATTTAAAAAACTATTTAAACTTTTGACTTTTGATTTTTGACTTTTGACTTTGAATTCTTCGTGGACATTGCCCAGCCACTTACCAGAGTCTTTGCGAATGAGTCTAATGAGTCCTATTAGTCTTATTTGTCTCACTTCGCCATACTTGAGCTCTTTTCCCCAAAAAAAATCCCGTCGGCGAACATAATAAGCATCTTTGTCATGGTTCGTCAAGCTCACCATGACACGACTGTTGTCACCCTGAGCTTGACGAAGGGTGACTTCTATTTCTCTCTGTAATTCTCGCGTCACTTCCTCATCAGCATCGACAAATAAAACCCATTCATTACTTGTCTTACTCATCCCAAAGTTCCTCTGTCCTGCAAAATCTCTTGCTAATTTTCTCTGGAAGACTTTAGTACGGACAGGTCGCGACCTGTCCCTACATTTATTAACTTTATAAACATGTTCAACCGTACCATCGGTTGAACCGTCATCAACAACAATTATTTCATCACAAAACATCAACGACTTTAAACATCTTTCAATAGTCTTTTCTTCGTTTTTCGTTAAAACTACTGCTGATAACATTATTTATATTTCGAGCTTGTCGAGAAATATCCTATCAATTGTTCTCGACCTTGCTCGAACAATATTATAACTCATATAATCTCACTAATTCATTTACATAATTTCTCCAGTTAAACTCTTTGTCCAATCGATCTTGCCTGCCGGCAGGCAGTTTAATTAACTGAATATTGGGTTTTTTGGGTATCATTTCCATCAACTTTACAAATTCTTTATCGTCTGATGCAACATTAACGTACTTAGCTAACTCTGGAATAATAGCTGATTTTAAACCAATGACAGGGCAGCCTTGTGATAATGCCTCTAAAACCGGTAAATTAAAACTTTCATAATAAGAAGCAGTTAATAAAGCGGTTGCGTTTCTGTATAAATGACAAAGTTTTTTTCGGGCGCAATTTTTCGTCACTAAAATTAATCGATAACTCTTAAACTCTCCTAACTCTCTAAACTTTCTAAACGTTTTTCTAATAAACTCAATATTTTTGATCGAATGATCCATGCCAACGTAAAGAAAATATGGCTTGCTGTCATTGCGAGGAACATAGTGACGAAGCAATCTCTTATTGAGCATGTCAAACGGAATTCCAAACGGAATGGCAACAACCCTTTTCCCTACACTATAATTAATTATAGTAAGCTCTTCTAGTTCTTTTTTCACTTTCTCCGAAGAAACAACGATATAATTCGATCTTTTAATCATCTCTTTTAACTGGTTCATCAGCCGCGAATAATCTTTTTTTGAATAATATTCTGGATAAAAATAATAGGAAAGTCCGTGACAAAAACTAATTACTTTTTCTGAAACTAATAGGGGAATCGCTTGATTTAAGGCTAAAAAAACATCTTTTTTGTTAATCAATTCTTCTAAACTGACTCGACCTTTTAACCACGCTAAGCGTGGTTTTAGATTAGTAAAAGTATAGACAAAATACTCATTTTTTTTGTCATATAACGATAAAGCTCTGATTAAATTTTCCGAAAAAACATAGTTGCCAAACCTCTCCCCTTTTTTCGCTCCCAGTCCCCCACCGTCAACGGAAATTTTCATAAAGGACAGACCTTAAAATAACAAATAATAACAAAACGTTTAGAATCTCACCGGCTAATGTTATATAGGCTGAGGCAAAGTAACTGTATCGAGGAATAAGAAGGTAATTTAAGGTTATATTAAAAATTAATTGAAACAAAAATATGTAAATAACGGTTTTAGCCCTGTTTAAGGCATAAATTGAGTTCAAAAATACCGATGTCAATAGAATTAACGGTAGCGCAAAAATAATGATTCTTAAAACCTGAATTGACTGAAAATAGGCGCTTTTAAATAATAACGGTAAAATTACTGGTCCTAAGAAGAAAAATCCTAACGCGATTGGTAAACCGATAATCGAAACCAAAAGAACGTCCTTTTTAATTTTATTTTTAAATATATTACCCTTTTTTTCTTTGGCGAATTTTGAAAACATCGGCATTGAAGAGACGTTATAACTGGTGACAACGAACATCAAGGCGTCAAGAAACCTGTAACCTGCTGAATATATCCCTACTGCTTCCTTACCTTTGATAAAATTCAAAATCAGGACATCCACCTTGGAATAAAAACCAGCCAGTAAACTGATAAGTAAAAAAACAAATGACTTCTTAATGATCATCAGCCATTGTTTAAGATTAATCTTAAGAGATAGACTGCCGACTTCTTTTTTAACCAAGAAAAAGTTTAGTAATGAATAAAAATTATATAGAACAAAAGTGATAATAAAGACTGCCATTAAATTTTTGGTCAGTAATATCCCTAAAATTAAAAAAATAACTAAGAATATCTGAAAAATCATTGAGACAATCGAAGCCAGGTATGACTTTTGTCTGACTGAAGTAAGAATCAAATATGTACCGGAAAACATATTGGCAAAGATAACAAATGAGACAAGGATGATCGGAACAAGGATATTTGCCGGATATCGAAATAGTATTGCCAAAATAATTGTTAAGGTAAAGGTGATTAAAGATAAATAAAATCTTAGAGAAAACAGTTCTTTGACTTTTTTTTCAATCGAATCGGTGATATGAACTAAGCCATAAGATGTTGTTCCAAAATCTAGTAAAGGTAAAAGCAGTCCGACCTGGGTCCAAGCTAATGTATAGACGGCATATTCTTCTGGCTTAAAATAATTTATTAGAATTAAGAAAAGACCGAAATGAAGAACTTTATTTATTAAAGAAGAAATATTAAGACTAAGAAAATTGACAAAAAAACGAAACTCAGTTTTTTTGTCATCCCGAGCGAGTACAACGAGTCGAGGGATCTCTATTATTAATGTCTTTGGCAACCGGACTATCTCATATAATTTTTGTCTAAGACTCCCGTATTTGAACAAAAACTTTAGTCGGTTTTTAAAAAGAAAGTAATTCTTTGTCGGACTATCTTTGGAAATTTCAAAATGTTCATAAGTTATCTTCGAATCGATGCCAACTTTAAAACAGGCTTTTTTAGCTCGGTAACAATAGTCAACTTCTTCGTAATAAAGAAAATAGCTTTCGTCAAAAAAACCAATCTTATCTATTACTTTTTTTTTAATAAACATTAAGGATCCGGAAACAAAATCAGCAGGAACAAATCTTTTTTGCGGTTTTTTGCTTATCAATCCCCCACTCATCCGCCACATGTCAATCGTACCGCCGTAATAAGTCTTTCCGTCCTGTTTCACTGCCAGTCCCCAGATATCAAAATATCTTACATCATCAAGCCAACTCGCACTCCGGGAGTGAGAGAATGAAATATCTGGATTGGCAACAATCAACAACTCACAGTCGTCCTTAAGCGCTTGTTTGATTCCTTTGTTGACACCGCCGGCGTAACCGACATTATCATCAGTATTATCAATAAAATAGATCTTATAATCGTTTACCCGTAATCCTTTAATTTCTTTCTTTAATCTCTCGACTTCCGACTTTTGTGTTTTATATAGAACAAAGATAAAACCTGTTTTCATAAAAAATCTCAAATCTTAAATGTCAAATGTTAAATCTACATCTCAAATATCAAATCTTATTTATCTATTATAAAGATTTAAGATTTACGATTTAGATTTGAGATTTGAGTTTTGACATTTGAGATTGCTAAAAGACAATACGTAAGCCATTCCATATAAGCAAATCCTAAATCTAAAGGTATTCTAAATAACCCGTCCTTATAACCTTTGTCTTTGATAAACCTCGACCAAAACATGTGAAGCGGATACAGAAAAATCTTTTTCAAAGAACTTCTCTCACTTATTTCTGCTTTAATTTGGGCGGTTTTAAAAGCATAATCTGTGAACTTACGATAAACTTGGCCGATTGATCGATAAGAGTAGTGATGTATGTTTCCTTTAAGTTTTCCTATTTTTCCTTTTTTAATTCTAAATCGGTTATGAACCAATGAAAGCAGGATGTCGACAGAATCTTTTTTTATCAGCCTTATTTGATAATAATCTTCTCCTCCGTATCTTAAGGGCCTTCCTAAAAAATAACTTTGAAAAGGAATTTCATACGCAGTGATGTTATGGTTCGTCAAGCTCACCATGACATGTTTGTCACCCTCCCTGTCAGTCTTGTCACCCTCCCTGTCAGTCTTGTCACCCTGAGCTTGACGAAGGGTGACTTTGATTTCTCTAGCCAATTCTTTGGACATAATTTCATCCGAGTCCAAAATCAATACCCAATCACCAGTCGCATACTTCAACCCATACGCTCTTTGTTTTCCAATATCATCAAACCCTTTAACAAATACTTTTGTACGGACAGGATAGTATCCTGTCCCTACTTTATGAACTTTTTCTCTAGTTTTATCCGTCGAACAACTATCCACCACTATAATTTCATCAAAGTTTTTCACCGACTCTATCGTTTTTTCAATCGTTTCTTCATTGTTTTTAGTAATGATCAAAACAGATAGTCTTACTTTCATAACAATAAATATTATACACGCAAATTATATTGAAGAAATGACTTATCCGTTTCTTTTTCTCCAAAATTTTAGGAAAGTTAGAAATAAGATGAAATTTATTAGTATAAAATACTTACAGACAAAATCTGGAGCATTATTAAGTATCAAATATTTATACACAAAGCATTTATTAATTAAAACAAATCCTATCTGAGTTAAAATAGGAATTAAAATCGATAATAGTAATAACTTAGTTGTTTTTTTGTTTTTAAAAACCAAGAAATAAGCAATTAAAGCAATGATTTCTCCTAGAACAATCAAAAACCATCGACAAGAACAAGTTTGCACCTCAATTCCTTTTATCTCTCCTTTTTGAGGAGTAGGTGAAGGCGTAAGTTCCTCAGTGGTCGCTCCTAAAACTCCGGGCAAAAATCCAGCCGGAGCCCCAGCAATAAAACCACCGCCTGGAGTAGTGGAAACCTCTCCTGAAAAGGGCCCGGGAGCACAACCATTACCAGCTCTCACGACCAAATAGTAGGTGACGCCACCAGAAATACTATTTATTGTATAAGAAGTCGTCCCTTTACCACCGACATTAGGATTGCCGTAAGAATAAGTACCAGGAGACGTTCCGTAAGCAATCAGATAATAAGAAACCGGATCGCTAGCTTCAGACCAGGTTAAGGTGATTGAGTTTACCCCTGAAGTAACTGAAAGAATAGTCGGGGCGCTTCCGGGTGCTTGGTCGTTGCAGACTGGAGCAGATGCGCCGGCGACCCCGCCGCTTCATTGCTCTGTACAAAAAAAACCGACTAAAATAAGTCGGTAGAACTTTCAAAATTCTATTTTTTCTAAATATCCTCCATCAATTGGATATTGATTCATCTATGATAAATGTCAAGGGTAATTTGTTTTTCCCTTAACTTAATAACTTTTAAACGCTTCCTAT
>PFOE01000032.1 GCA_002792355.1 Candidatus Roizmanbacteria bacterium CG_4_10_14_0_2_um_filter_36_35
CGTTTAAAAATCTGCCGACAAATTTACCGAAAAAAGTCTTTTCGTATTGAGGAAAGTCAAAGGTTTCAAAGTTTGTCTCATTTCTTTTTAAGAATTCTATAAGAAGTTTTAATTGAGTCGCTTTTCCGCTACCGTCAGTTCCTTCAATAACAACTAGTTTTCCTTTTGTCATTTTTTTAATAATAACAAAAGAATTATTTAAAAGCAAAAACAATTCCCACCTTTCTTACCCCGTCTTTAGCTTGAATATCTTCTTCTACAAATTCGAATAGGGAAAATCCCGCTTTCTTTAAAATATTTTTATAAATATATTTCCAAATGCGATCTGGGTGGTGGACGTCAAAAGCGAGACAACCTCCTTCAGTCAGAGAATTGTGTATAGTCCTATAAGCTACAACTTTCCCATAGTCGGATAAATAAAGATCGACAAATGCCAAAATAGTACTATCGAATCCTTTGGAATCAAAACTCTTTAATAATTTTCTTCTTGAGGCTTTGGTTATACTTATTTGTTTTAAACCGTCATAACTGCCTTTTCCTTGAAGCTTGGAGAGCATTTCATTGCTGACATCAACTCCATCTAATATAATATTGGATCGAAGTCCGGTATTCTCAAGAACGTCGCCGACAAATCCGTCACCACACCCTACATCAAGAACTGACAATCTTTCACCCCGTTTGATTCTTCTATTAACTTCTCTTAAAAGGATTTTTGTTACTTGTTCTTTAAAATGATAGTCAGAAATTTCAGCAATTCTTCCTGTTTTTGCCAAGTAGTCGAATAAAGCTCCGGCTTTTTTTTCATTTATATAAAAGTCTGGAATATAAAAGTGACTAAAAAGTCTATGGAAAGTAATCGCTGTTTTTCTTTCCGTGTCGAAGACTTTAATTTTTAAAGGGAGAAGATGGGCTTTAAAAGGTGATTCAAGCACAGCGATTTTAGGTTGGCCTGGAACGACCTCTTTCCAAGTGTGTTCGTTCATAAGAGCAGTCCAAGCAGTAATTGCATCTGATAGATTTTCTTCGTTATCAATTTGAGGAGCGTCTTCAACCTCAACGTCAAATCTTTTTATTAACTTTTTATAAAGCTCGCTTATATCATTGGTTTGAAAGGAAAGTTTTAATCGTGATTCAGCTGTCATAACAGTCATTCGACTGTCTTGATTAAAAAACTCAAACATGGGAACATTGTATTTACCATTTTTTTGGCAAGCCTTAATAGGCCATTCTGAAAAGGCTAACAAAAGAGGACCTAACATCTGTTTCGAAAAAGAAGGCACAGAATTCCACCATTCATGACGAGGTATTTGAAGAAAGGATCGATTTGGGTTTAAACGGTCAGCCAATAATTTACCTTTAAATAAAAGTAAATCAATATCTCTTAGTTCGCCCTCATTTGGCTTAAAAAATCTAATTAAACTATTTCTTTTATTCCACTCTTTTACCCGTTCTCTTATGTTCATAGTATTTGTATTTTACGATAGAAAGATTGATTTATCAATCTAAAGAAGATTTACAGAGTAATTGTTTCTCCGGATTTTAATTTTTCTTCCAATATCAGTTTGGCGACTTTGTCTTCGATTTCGTCACGGATGACGCGCTCCATGTTTCTCGCTCCATAGCGGGTGTCGTAGCCTTTTTCAATTAGTGAGTTTATCGTCTGTTCACTGACCTCAATTTTAATTTTATGAAGCTGGAGAACATCTTTGGAAAGATCATCAAGGATTTTTTGGGCGATTAATCTTAAAGTTTTGGGAGAAAGCTGGTTAAAAGTGATGACTCCGTCAAAGCGGTTAAGAAATTCCGGAGAAAAGATTTTGTTTTGCGTAAGATAGTCAATTACATTTTTTTGAGATCCTTCGACTCGGTCGCCTTCGGCTCCCTCGCTCGGGATGACGGGGGGGAGGGCGTTTGAAGTAGCGATAATAACAAGATTTTTGCAGTCAACTGCCCGGCCGAAGCCGTCGGTAAAATAACCTTCATCAATAATGGTAAGAAAAATATTCAAAAGATCTTTGTCAGCTTTTTCGATTTCATCCAAAAGTAATACTCCATAAGGTTTTTCTCTGATGGCAGCTGCTAATAATCCCGGCTCATTATTATTAATATCGCCAATAAGCTTTGGAATATCGTATTTTGATTGGTAGTTTGACATGTCGAAACGAATTAAATAGTTAGAATTAGTTGAAATTGGTTGGAATTGGTTGGAATTAGTCGAACTGAAAAACGTTAGAGCTACGGCTTTGGCAGTAGCTGTCTTCCCGACTCCGGTTGGGCCTAAGAATAAAAAAGTGGCCAGTGGCTTTTTGCGTTTTCCAATCAGTAAAAATGATCTTCTAAGGCTGGCAGAGAGTTTTGTAATGGCTTCTTCCTGTTCAAAAACCTGTGAAGAAAGAGATGTTTCTAAATGAAGAAGTTTTTCTTTCATTTGAGAAGTGATGGTGGTCGGAATATGGGTTTTTGAGGTTAGAATAGTGTCAATGTCTTCGGGAAGAACTATATTTGATGAGGTGACGGGGCCTGTCTCGAATTCATTCCCGCCTGTGCTCGACAGTCGGTGAATATCGACTGATCTGCGCGCAGTCGGGAACCCTTTTTTCTCGACACCCGTCAGCGTCGGCTTTTGCTTAACATAGACGCAGGCGGTGTCTAAAAGATCGACGGCTTTCTCTGGAAAAGGAATATAGGTCATATAAAACTCGCTTTTTTCAATTACCTCAACTAAAGTTTCATAAGGAAGGTAAACTTTATGATAATTTTCAAAATCAAAAAATTTTTCAAGAAGGATATCTAACGCCTCTTTTTTTAAAACTTCATAGACATCGACTTTGGAGAAAAGTCGGTTAATTTTTTCATTTGGAAGAATAAATTTTTGGTAAAAAAATGGCGTTGTCAGTCCGATTAATTGAAGTCGATCGCTCTTTGCGTATTTTTCCAAAGAACCGCTCAATTCCAGATATTTTTCAAAATTGTCGACAAATAAAATTATATTACCGGCTTCGGTCGCTTCTTGGAGCAACTCTTCAAAGAAATTCTTCTTGTCTTTCACCTTTTCCATATTTAGCTTTAAAATCCGTCGGTACATCAGATGAACGTTGGTTTTACCTAAGTATATTTTTTTTGCCAAAGCATCAATGATAGTATGCTTACCTACTCCTTCTTCGCCAACAATAATGACATTGGCTTCTGCATTTTTGGATAAAATTTGTTCTACTTCCCTTATCTCTTTTTCCCTATTAACAATATTGTTGATGTGGTGTAGATATGAGGAAGAACCTAAGTCAGTTGTATATTGGTCAAGGATGGGTGTATAGCCGAAAGCCCAATCACGCGCTAATGGTGGATAGGAAAAAAGATTTGACAGCTTCCAGCAATCGGCTTTTCCAAGACGCTTTTGATAGTAATTTTCAAACCAATCTTCAACTAGTTTTCTGTTTTCCTCTTTCAGTAAATGTTTAGAAATAAATTTGTCTTTTAAGATTTTTTTTTGTTCATCAGGTGATTTTCGGAAAAGATATAAAAGATATGAAATAGGAGATAGGAGAAAAAAAGCTAAGGCGATAAAAGGAAGTCCAATCATAAAAGCGGTCTGGAAAATAAAGTAAAAAGAAATAATAGATAAACGCATGAAAAATCCAATCGTTCTTGAGATAAAGTTGAAAGCAAAACGATTCCCCCAGTCGGAAAAGGTAAATCCAACAGTGGTTTTTTTTGTTTGTAAATTTCTCCAAGGATAAAAAAGCGTTTTCAATAAAGTTCCAACCGAAAAAAAATAAGGAAGAAAAATAAATAAATTAATAATAGCCTCGCCAAATTTTTGAAGAGATTCTTTATAAAATAGCCAAAAGTTTTTCCTCATACCATTTCGCTATAAATATTAATGTAATCTATAATAGCTTCATTAGGTATTATCTTTTTCATCTATGATAAATGTCAAGGGTAATTTGTTTTTCCCTTAACTTAATAACTTTTAAACGCTTCCTATTAAACAACTTTGATCAACCAT
>PFOE01000012.1 GCA_002792355.1 Candidatus Roizmanbacteria bacterium CG_4_10_14_0_2_um_filter_36_35
AATCCAGCGACTGATAGGGGATTTCGTTTTTTGCGGAAAACAAATTTATTTTCATAAGGATTCTCTAATGTAATCTTTTAAATAATCGAAAAAATCTCCCAGCTTTTCCCTTTCGTTTATCGAAACAAAAGGTCTTAAATCTAAAATAAAATCTTTTTTAGCAAAACTGTCTAATTTTTTGAAAATATCTTTTTTATTAAAAGTCTTAATTTTATAGTATCTTAGTTTTTCTAAGATTATTTTCTCGTTTATCTCTCCCTTTTGACTCAAAAGATACCAAATATCATAAATATCTCTTCCCTCAACTCTTATTAAAAAAGCTCTTATTTTTTCCGCTAACAATTCGTTTTTATCCGGATGATTAAGATATGAACGGAAAATAACCGGAAAATCCGTATTAATGATGGATTTTTCTTTTAGAAAAATTTTCTCCCGGAAAGAAAAATCAAGATTGATAAAAACTTTATAGTTGACTAAAGACGGAGCATAAGTTAACAGATATCTTTTGCCGGCGATTGTCTTCCTTTCTTTGAATTCAACCGGTTCTTCTTTTTTGAGCGTTGAAAAAAATTTAAGAATAAAATTGGTGAATTTTTTTTCTGCTTCTTCAACAGTAAAATCCATATCTTCGGAAAATCTTGAAGAATGATATATCAAATGAATAGCCGTGCCTCCTTTGAAAAAAATATTTTTGCTTTCTTTATAGGAATAAAACCTGCTTAAAAAATAAAGCTGGATATATTCTCGTAAAATTGTCGACTCATTTATTTTATATTTTCGACTGAGCTCAAATAATTTGTCTCGGGTTATCATATGATTTCAAGTTTTTTTAACTTTTCCAGCATTGCGGTAAACTGTTTAATTTTAGGAAACTGCCTTATGTATTGTATTAAAATATTTTTTTTCAATCTTGAAGTATCAATCTCCGTAAGACTGATTCTTTTAAGTCCTTTAGAAGCTAAATATATTTGATCAAGAAAAGCCTTCTCGGCGTTGGCAATAAGAAAATTGTCCTTCTTGGTGTATCCCCAGTAAAGAGTTTTATCTATATGAATATAAGAAAATATTTTATCTTGAAACTTTTTCTGATTGGTTTTTTTTGAAGTCGCCGATGTTATTTCATAAGGAAATTGGGGGAGAACACCGTAATAATTCAAGGCTGTCTCGAAAGAAACATAAGAAGGAGTTTGTAAAAAATTTGCCAGTTCAAAGTCGTTTATTTTTGAATTATTCAAAAGATATTTATTTTTTTCTACTTTCAATAAAATTTTGTCGTCAATCAACCTGGTAATGAATTTAAAAAAAGTGCTTTCTTTTTTTTCACCAATAACATCTCTTAAAGTCTTTGTCGTAAAAAAAAATAGACCACTGTCATAAATTTTTTTGATCGACTGACTTAAGGTATAAGTTTCCATATACTCTATAATATAGAGAGTTTGAAGAAACTTGTCAAGTGTATTTTTTATACCATCGGTATATATTTTCAACGGTATTTTTGACTGAATGTTTTGGTTGCCATTTTAAAGTCTTTCTTATCTTCGAATAATCTAACGATTGATAGGGGATT
>PFOE01000018.1 GCA_002792355.1 Candidatus Roizmanbacteria bacterium CG_4_10_14_0_2_um_filter_36_35
TTTTGGCGGTTGATTTGCCTGTAAAAGTCAAAAAACAGCTTGACGGACAACTTGAGAACATAAAAAAAGAATATCCTCAGTTCAACTGGGTGAGTGTTGAGAATTTTCATGTCACTATTCATTTTTTTGGTGAAACTAATAAAGTTGAACAAATAAAAAAAAGAATAAAAGACCTTCTTTGGGATCAGACAGGATTTTTTTTATATTCATTTGCCGCCGATGTTTTTGTTAATCACAAATTAGTTGTTTATTTGACTTTTCGAAGAGAAAAAAGGATTGAAAAATTAGCCGAAAGGATAAAATCTAATTTCAGAGCCAATTCTGTAAGCGAAAGAAAGTTTGTTCCCCATCTTACTTTGGCCCGAGGACCGAGGTCTTCCAAGCAGCAATATTTCGTTCTCAAAAAAAAATTACAGAGTCTTCAAGTTGATATTTCTTTTGCAGTCAAACGGATAATTCTTTTTGAAAGTATTCTTGATGGAAGAAGACCGATTTATAAAAAAGTTATCTCCTTCAAACTTCTAAACGACTAACCCCGCACCACTTAAGGATGCGGGGTTGATATTTTATTTAAACAAAATATTATGCCGATCCGATTCTATACATACCGGTTCCACAAGTTGGGCATTTAGCTTTCATTGCCGGTTTGCCATTTTTCATGGTTACTTTTTGAGGATTGGCAACATCTTTTTTTGCTCTACATTTTACACAGTACATTGATGCCATAGTTTTAGTTCACCTCCTTCCTTACTTAATCAGCTTAGCAAAATATAAACCAATTTCAAGAGCAATGATAATAACGACCAAAATTAAACTTTTTCTCAAGTCAGTAAAAAAATATCGAGGAGCAACTACTTGTTCATTAACAGTTGTTTTTGAAACAGTCTCGGAGGTTAACGAAGGGGTGGGCTCTGGCATTTTAGTTAAAGGTTGTTGGCTTGCCTGTTCAAGCAAATGAAGTCTTTTTCGATAGACAGCTAAAAGTTTTTCTTTTTTAGTTTTCTTCGGCATGACGAATGTTATTATAATCACATTGACAGGTATATTGCAACTTTATAGAATGTATTTAATGGTAACTTATTTAGTTGTCTTAGCGTTTATCTGGCTTATATTTTTGAGTTTTATTGTCTTTAAGCTCAGAAGTCACTATTATAATTTGACCTCAAGGACAAAAAAAGAAAAACTCGACGAAATTTTAGATTTGCTTTTAAATGAAGACAAGAAAATTTCTAACGAAATTGCTTTAATCAAATCAGAATTAAAAAAACAGATAGAGCTGTCCCAATTACATTTACAGAAAGTCGGTTTGATTAGGTTTAATCCTTTTGAGAGAATGGGAGGAGAGCAAAGTTTTGTCATCGCTTTTCTTGATAAAGAAAATAGTGGTATAATTTTAAACTTTATCTATACAAGAGACGGGCTAAGAGTCTATACAAAAAAAGTTAAAAAAGGAAAAGGCGAAGAATATGATCTGTCTGATGAAGAAAAGAAGGCTATAGAAAGAAGCAATTAAAAATTATTTTTAAATATGATTAGTAAGAAACTGGCTTATTTTTTTTTCTTTTTAATATTTTTACTGTCAGGTTTTGGTTCATATACGATTTTTTCGGGAAATGTAGATCAAGGTTTTTTATCTCCTTTATCGAGCTATAAACCTCCAAAGTCAAACGGCAACGGACAAGCAGCTGTTGATAATGAGCCAAAAACTCAGGAATGTCCCTTAAACGGAGCTCTTTATTCAAAAACTCAAGAAGCCAAATGGCAGAAAAGACGGCCCATGGGTATAATGATAGAAAATCATACTGATGCTCGGCCACAGTCAGGCTTATCTTCGGCCGACGTCGTTTTTGAGACGGTCGCCGAAGGCGGCATCACCCGTTTTTTAAGCTTATTTTACTGCCAGGATGCTTCTTATGTCGGACCGGTCCGTTCAGCGAGAATTTATTTCATAAGACTTTTAGAAGGTTTTGGAAAAAATCCGTTATATGTTCATGTGGGCGGCGCAAACACTCCTGGTCCGGCTGACGCCTTAGGATACATAAAAGAAATAGAATGGTCTTCTTATAATGATATGAACCAATTCTCAGTTCCCTTTCCTTATTTTTGGCGTGACTATGAAAGACTTTCCAATAGGGCGACAGAGCATACGATTTATTCAGCCACAAGTAGACTCTGGCAGTATGCCGCTACGAAGAGAAAATTGACCAACGTTGACGAAGATGGAGTAACTTGGGATAAAAATTATTCTTCTTGGAAATTTAAAGACGAAGCCAAACTTGAAAGTCGAGGGACGACTGCAAAAATTGACTTTGGTTTTTGGGATAATTTAGCCTCTGATTTTAACGTCGTCTGGAATTATGATAAAACTACCAATAGTTACAAGCGCTACAACGGCGGTTCGTCTCATATTGATAAGAATACCGGTAAACAGCTTGAATCAAAAAACGTCATAGTCATGTTTGCCAAAGAATCCTCGGCCAACGACGGTTATGAGGGTGGCCATATTCTCTACCGAGTAGTTGGCGGCGGTGACGCCTTAATTTTTCAGGACGGAAAAGTTATCAAAGGAACTTGGACAAAAGAAAAAGAAGAAGACCAGGTTAAGTTTTTTGACAATGCCGACGAGGAAGTATCAATAGTGCGAGGACAAATATGGATTGAAGTATTGCCAGTTGGCAATAAGGTCAGTTATTAATATGTTATTGCACATTATTCCATCAAAAGCGAGAAGAAAAATTCTCGAGTTATTTTTTCATCATCCTAGTGAAAACTATTATTTGCGGCGTGTGGTGAGAGAAACAGAAGAAGAAGTTAATGCGGTCAAAAGAGAACTGGATATTCTTGCTGACGAAAAACTGCTTCTTAGAGAAAAACGCCTAAACAAGGTTTATTATGCACTCAATAAAAACTATCAGTTTTATGACGAATTTTTAAGAATATTTACCAAAACAGGATTTCTCCCGGCGTCTATTTATAAAAACCTGTCAAAAATCGGCAAGATAAAATTCATCACTCTTTCAACCAAATTTTCTAAAAATCTCCCGATCAAGGAAGACGAAATTTATCTTTTAATGGTAGGGGTGATTGTCATTGCTGAAGTTGAGGCGCTTATGGCCGATGCGGAAAAAAACTTCGGCAGGTCGATAAATTATACGGCGATGACAGAAAATGAATTTATTTTTAGAAAGAAAAATAACGATCCTTTTATCTGGAGATTTCTTAAACAACCAAAAATAATGTTGGTTGGAACCGAAGATGAACTTCTAAAATAAAACTATGACAAAGTTTTTTAAGATTATTTTTCTTCTTTTTATAATCACAGTAATTATCTGGATTGATTTACCAGAAACTATAAGAAATAAATATAATATTACTTCTTTATTAGATTTTAGTCTTTTTGGTCTAAGAATAAAAAAAGATTTTAAGACCAGTCTCGGACTTGATCTTAAAGGCGGGAGCCATTTGGTATTTGAGGCTGATACAAAAAAAGTAAAACCAGAAGATTTACAAGATGCTTTGTCTTCCGCTCGAGACATCATTGAGAAGAGGGTCAATTTTTTTGGCGTTTCCGAACCGACTGTGCAAAATCTAAAATCAGGCAGTAATTACCGGATCAGCGTCGATTTACCCGGAATTGAAAAAGTTGACGAAGCGATTGCCTTAATCGGAAGAACAGCTCAACTATCTTTCAGGGAAGAAAAAATTATTGATGACAAAGTTGCCAGTCCAACACCAGTACTGGTAGAAACAGGACTGACAGGAAAACACGTCAAAAAAGCCAGTGTTGACTTTAAT